>JBCDJA010000090.1:0-8370 GCA_038748465.1 Pseudomonadota bacterium | reverse complement strand
TGACGAGGGCAGGGCGATGACGGATAAGGCTCCCTGGCAGGCGCTCTTCTCGCCCGCATCGACGGCCTTTCTCGATGACACAACCGGAGGGGCGCCGCTCGCTCGGACAATCGCGCGCACCCTGCAGGCAAGCCCGTTACCAAGGCCGCCCGTCGGCATCGGGCCTGGGGCACAGGCGTTGGGCTTTGAGCGCTTGGCAAGCACGCTCGAGGAACTCGGTACGCCAGAGAAGACGGATGGCGGTCTTGATCTCCTCGTCTATTGCGGGCCGCCGGACCGGCTGATGCCACGCCTTGCGGCGGTAAAATCCATCGGATGCAGAGCAATTACGTGGATCGATGGGGGGCGCGGGGCAACGGCGCGCCCCAATGTGACGGCTGAGGCGGTGACCACCGCAGCAGCCCAGCTCGGCATTGCCGTTCTTGGGCCCAATGGGTTTGGGTATCGGGCGATCCAAACCGGTCTCAATGTCAGCCTCTCCTCCCACGCCATCGAGCCGGGCCGTCTTGCCGTGATTTCCCAATCTGCCGGGGTCATGGCCGCCCTCGTCGACTGGGCCTTGCCGCGGTCGATCGGCTTCAGCCATTTGATTTGCTTGGGCAATAGCGGCGGTATCGGTCTTGATGCGTGTCTTGATTATCTGACAACAGATCGATATACCAATGCAATCATGATGCATGTGCGCTCAATAAGGAGCGCGCGGTCCTTTATGTCGGCTGCCCGCGCCGCGTCGCGCATTAAGCCGCTCGTTGTTTTGCGATCGGGCCTGCACGGCGATCAGCTTCAGGCGGTCGAAGACGAGCCGATTATCAGCGATGATGCGGTCTATCACGCGGCCTTTCGCCGGGCCGGTATGCTGCGTGTGCGGTTCTTTGAAAACCTGCTCGAGGCGGCCCAAACGCTTGATTCCGGCACACCGGTGCATGGCGATGGCCTGGTGATTCTCACCAATACACGCGGCCTGGCGGAAATGACGATCGACGATTTTGCGTTTGGCGACCGGGCAACACCCCCCTTGCCGGCCTCGCTGAATGCAGCGGCCGAGGCTGCTGGCCTTGCCACCATTCCGGCGCGGGGCGTTATCGATATCGGGGAAGAGGCGAGTGCTGAGGACTTTTCCGCCGCGCTCGATCTTGTGCTGGCCGATGCGGCGGTCGATGCGCTCTTGGTCGCCCATAGTCCTGTCATGCCGGGCATGGGCGAGGCCGCCGCCGATGTGTTGATTAAGGCGATTGGCGAGGGCAAGCCGGGGCGCGCCCGAAAAACGCCGGTCTTCACGGCGTTCCTGGGCGGTGCGGAAGGCGCCGCCGCCCGTGCCCGCCTCGATAAGGCGCATATCGCGACCTACGAAACGCCAGACCAGGCGGTGCGGGCCTATGGCGCCGTGCGCCGGTACCAGCGCAACCAGGCCCTCCTTCTGGAGGCGCCCCCGCGGACCCATACGCCGCCGGCAAGTGCCGTTGCCGAAGCGCGCCAGATCATCGAGCAGGCCTTGGAGCGGGGGGAGACAAGCCTGGGTGTGCGAGAGTGCGATAAGGTCCTTTCCCTTTACGGGATCCCCGTCTTGTCGTCGGTTGTGGCGGCGACGCCGATTGAGGCGGCGGCTGAGGCCTCGCGCATGGGCTTTCCCGTCGCGGTCAAAGGGCTTATCCCGGGGCTCAATCAGCGATCTCGATACGGAGCGGTTGTTCTTAATCTTGACACAGCGCAAAACGTTGAAGAGGCCTGCCAGGCAATCAGCGCCCGTCTTGCCCGCAGCCACCCAGACCTCACCGTCGAGGGATTTGCCGTCCAACCCATGGCCGATAAGCCCGGGGGCCATGAGGTGTTTATCGGCATGCGCGATGATGGGCTTTTCGGGCCGGTTGTCGCCTTCGGGCGCGGGGGCACAGCCCTCTCGGTCAATCCGGACATTGCGGTCGCGCTTCCCCCGCTAAACCGGCTGTTGGCGATGGATCTCTTGTCGAGAACACGGATTTTTCGTCTACTGGAGGGTGTTCCAGGCGGGGTGGCCGCCGATTTCGGCGCAATCGCTAGAGCGATCCTGGCCGTGTCCGAACTGGCGGCAGATCTGCCCCATGTGGATGAAGTATCGATCAATCCGTTTCTCGTCGATGGGCTTGGCGGGGTTGCGCTTGACGCGGCCATCGTTTTGCGCCCTGAGGAAAGACCCGGTACGGACCGTTTTTCGATAAAGCCTTATCCGAGGGAGCTGGAGCAACCGGTTGAGGACCGAAAGGGCGATGATTATATGCTGCGGCCGATCCGCCCAGACGACCAGCCCCTGTTGCAGGACCTCATTGCCTCCTGCAATCGAGAAGACATTCGTATGCGGTTCTTTACTGCGTTCAAGGCCTTGCCCGAGAAACTCGCAGCGCGATTGACCCAAATCGATTATGACCGAGAGATGGCCTTTGTGCTTAAGCGAGATGGGCAATTGAAGGGTGTCGTTCGCTACGCCGAAATGGCCGGCACCGGGCGTGCGGAATATGCGGTGATCGTGCAAAGCGGTTTGCAGGGGCGTGGGCTCGGAACGCTCCTCATGCAGCACATTATCGATTATGCCACAGCGGCCGAGGCAGAGTGCCTCTATGGCGAAGTGTTGGCCGAAAACCGAGCGATGCTGTCCTTGTGCCGGCGGCTTGGCTTTGTTGAGCGGCGCATGCCCGATGATCCGGATGTCATTCTCGTCGAACGCGATGTCAGCGGTCAGGCAGCAGAGCCCCTAAACGCATGAGCGACCCGGCTGCGCGGTGCGTGTCATAGCGGTGGTTCCTACCGCCAAAACCGCACGGCCCGCTCCGTCATCGACCAGGGCAGGGGCACACTGAGGCAATAAGGGATGCCTGGGCGATAATCCGCAATGAGCGTTTTTTCTTGCCTGTTGAGCGCAATCATAAAGACCCCCGGCTCCATCGCCCCGGTGCGCGCGTTCGAGATGTTCTCGAAACAGTGGATTTTTTCATCTTCAATATCGCCGAAGGGCCGGTTGATGAACCCGAATTTGCGAACCGGATTGAACACGTAATTGCCGGGCGCAAGCTGGCTCATCGAGCGCCCGATCGAAATTCGGTAGATGTCGGGTAGGACCGCGTCTTGGACAAGGGCAAGCGCCCCATCCGTATCAAGAAAAACCAGATGCGCGGGATCGGAAAACCAATTGCCCTGGGGGGTGCCGGCGCGGTCTTGCTGGGGGCTGTTGCAGGCGGGCTCCCGTTGCGCCTTGATGCCGCTCGTGGCTGCACCCAGCCGTGAGGTGAGAATGTTCTGTAAGGGGCCTTTAAAGTAATCGATCGGGCATTGGGCGTAGAGCGCGAGGGGCAAAAGGCGTTCTGCAGTCTTGGCCTTCAGGGTTTGGGGCCTCAGATCGCCGAGCAAGGTGGCCGGGTCATAGCGGGCGGGATTAGCAAAGGGCAGCGGCGGCTCGCGGGTGTCGGTGAGGGAAAGGGTAAGCGTATCGGAGCGTCCAAGCGGGTCGCCGGCGGTAATCGACAGGTCGAGCCGGCGCACGCCAAGCCGGCCAAAGGCTTCCGCGGTCCGGTTGTCTACGACATCTTCAAAGAGGGTGCTTTCAAGGCTGAGCAAGCCGCCGATCTCGACCCGCACTTCCTTACACGGCGCAAAATGCACCGTGTACCGAGGGTCAGGCCCACTCTCATCAATCGTGAGGGCCGTGAGCGTGCCGTCCGCCGGTGCAAGGACAGGCACCACGGCGCGCCCGCTCCCTCTTAGGGGATTGGCAGCGATTGGCACCAGGGTGAGGTGGTCGCCAGGCAGGGGCGCGTTTGGCGGGTCAACCTGACCGAGCGGCTCGACGACACGCAGGTCCGTCAGGGCGAGGGGAAGCGTGGTCAGAATTTCAATGTCGGTGCCACAGGGGCGGGCGGCTGGCTCGCGAAAGCGGTCGATATAGGGCGCATAAAGATCGCGCGCGGCGAGGGCATAAAGCACCAAACCGACGCCGAGGGCCGCGATGGCCCGGCGCAACCACACGTCAATCCGCATAACCCCCGCCCAGTAGGTCTCCCCTTTGTCACAGCAAGCGATGACACAAAGCCGGAGTCAAGCGCAGGAAAAAGCCCGGCGGAGGCCGCCGGGCTTTGCGTTTTTTGGAGAGTTAGGCTGCTTGATGCTCAAGCGTCGGCTTTGCCGAGGCTTTGCCCGTGCGGATTTCAATGGTTTTCGCACGTTTTTCCTCGGGCACGACCCGGTGCAGCACCACATGCAGCACACCGTTTTCAAGGTCGGCGCCGGTTACCTGAACATGGTCCGCCAGATGGAAGACCCGTTCAAAGGCTCGGCCGGCAATGCCCTGATGCAGAAAGGTTTTGTCTTTCTGCTCCTCGCCTTTGCGTCCGCGTAAAGTGAGCACGTTTTCGCGCACCTCCACCTCAAGGTCCTCAGCCGCGAACCCGGCAACGGCTACGGTAACCCGGTAGTCGTTCTCGCCGGTGCGCTCGATGTTGTAGGGGGGATAAGTGGCGGCGGTGTTGACGGTGCCGGCGCTGTCGATCAGGTCGAACAGGCGGTCAAAACCAACCGTAGAGCGGTAAAAGGGAGCAAGATCAAAGGTTCGCATTCGTCGCATCCTCCTTATGAGCGATACACAGATCGGGCCTGCAAAACTGCCAAGCCCTGTTGGTTTGGTGTGGCCCGACATGGCGCCACACTGCTCATGTAGGAGGAGGATTGCCTGGCTTCAAGGGCTCATGATCCCGCGAGCCAAGCCAGCAAGGCGCTGAATTAAAAGCGTTTTTTGATAGACACGCTGAGCCCGAGGCTGCGCTGACCATCCCAGGCATAAAGATCGCCGAGGGAGCCGCGGGTTGGGAACATCAATCGCCCGCGAGAGCGAACCACCTCAAAATCGATCTGACTGGCGCCAAGGAGAGGCAAGTCGGTCGGTTGGGGCGTCGTAGCTGGGGAATAGAGCTTTGACAGAGCAAAAGCCGGGTTTTTGGGCGTGCTCGGCTCGCTGCTATGGGCTTGAGTTGCCATCAGAAATCCGGCAAAGCCGAACAACAGCATGATTTGCGCAAGGCGCGTTGACTTGGCTTTGCCCTCGTTGCGGCGGCCCAGCAGGGATCCGCCTTGGACAATCGTGGTTTTCTTGCTCATGGAATTCTCCCGCGAGGCAAACTTTCGGTCACTTGCCGACCACGATGCCGCCCAACCTTTTAAACCCCGGTAAGGTTCGTTACCGAAATACAAATCGATTTTTCGCTGTGATTGACGAAAACCCGAACGATCTGAGACATCGATGTGACTGGCGCCAGAACCTGCCGATCGGCCTATGGCACAGGGTCAGACGCTGGATTGGCCGCACAGACTGGGGAACAGAGGATGGACCGAGATACTCCTGGGGCAGATGACATAAGCGGGCCGGCGGGTGAGCGGTTGTTGCGCGAATTGACGGCCAGATTGCGCCAAACCGGGGCGCTGCCCTCGCTTGCTGGCCAGTCGGTGCGGATTGTCGTGGAGGATGCGGGTTCTGTGCTCATCGAAGGTGGATCGGCGCCCCTGTCCATCACCCCGCCTGGCGAGGGCACCGAAGGGGACTGCGATGTGCATCTCGATGGGCAGACACTTGACGCGATTTTGTCGCGCGACCTGGCGCCAGACCGGGCTTTTATGACCGGGCGGCTGAAGGTGAAGGGCGATCTCGATCTTGCAAGGCGCCTCATCCCCTTACTAAAGCGGGTTGCCGGATGAGTGCAGCACCAGAGGGCGCGAGCGATAAAGCTGGTCCGCTCGCCGGACTTGAAGCGGCACCGCTCTTTGAAACGCCGGAGGCAATATGCCCAGCGGCGGGACAAGCGGCTTGGGTGGATGCTCCCGACGGAACTGGAAAACTCCGGGTTGCGCATTTCGCGGCAGATCGATCGCAACGCGGGCATGTTCTGCTCTTCGTCGGCAAAGCCGAGTTCATTGAAAAATATTACGAAGTCATCGGCGATTTGCGCGCTCGCGGGTTCTCGGTGACGTGTTGGGATTGGCGTGGGCAAGGGCTTTCTGTGCGCCCCTTGCGGCATCGATTGAAAGCCCATATCGAGCGGTTCGACACTTTTCTGGATGATGCCGAGCGCATCATCAGCCACATGACGTCCGCCCATTCCGGGCCGGTGATTGCCCTTGGCCATTCCATGGGGGGCAACATCCTCTTGCGTCTCCTCGCCCGGGGACGCTTTGTGCCGAGCCTTGCGGTGCTCAGTGCACCAATGACCGGTATTTTACTGCGCGGCGTGCCGGACATCGCCGTCAAGGCGCTGCTCTTTGCAGCCCGCCAAACCGACCGATTGACCGCTTTTCTGCCGGGCGGCGAGGGGTATGACCCGGTCACCGAGCCCTTTGACGGCAACCCGGTCACCCACGATCCACGGCGATTTGCTCACACCCAAGCGCTCTTAAAGGCGCACCCGGAATTAGGCCAAGGGGCGGCGACCTTTGGTTGGCTTGCGGAAGCGCGCCAGTCGATCCGTGTGCTTATGGCGCCCAAAGCGCTGAGCCAGGTCGCCTGCCCGGTCCTTGTTTTGAGTGCGGCAGAGGACAAGCTTGTCGATCCGGCGAGCCACCGGGTTCTCGCCGACCGTTTGCCAAAGGCTGAGTATTTCAGCTTTACCGATGCCGCCCATGAACTCTTCAGTGAGCGCGACGGCATTCGTCAGAAAGTATGGGTACGAATTGACCGGTTTCTCGCCGATCATCTTCAGAAGCTTTAGGCAAGCCCCGTGCTTGGTGCGCCGGCCCCGGCGATGAGGGCGAGGGCCTGGTCATGCAAATCCCCGCCTGAGGAGGCAAGCACCTGCCCACCCATGGGCGAGGGGCGCCCCTGCCAGTCGGTCATGCGCCCCCCGGCGGCCTCGATAATCGGCACCAAGGCGGCGGTATCGTAAGGCTTCAGTCCGGCCTCGAGCACCAGGTCGTGGCCCCCAAGGGCAATGAGTGCGTACATATAACAATCGCCGCCATAGAGCGCTAATTTGACGGCATCTGAAAGCGCGTTATGGGCTTCCAGCTCGGCCCGATTGGTAAAAAAATCAGTATGGGTTGTGGAATAGGTCGCCTCGTTCAGCCGCGGCGTTGGCTTGCAGCGGAGCGGGGAGATGGCGCCTGACCGGTGTAGTTCCGCCCGCCCCAGACCCGGTGCGCCTAAAAACACCTCGCCTGTCGCCGGCTGCGCAAGCACACCGATGATCGGCCGACCTTCAAATTCAAGGGCGATCAAGCTGCCCCAATGCAGGCCGCCGATAAGGAACGTCCGTGTCCCATCGATCGGATCAAGCACCCAGCGGAAATCAGACCCACCGGCATGCTCACCATATTCCTCACCAAGAATACCATGGTCTGGATACCGCGCTTCGATGGCCGTGCGCAGGGCGGCTTCTGCGGCGCGGTCGGCCTCGGTGACGGGATCAAAGCGCCCTGCGCCGGCCTTGTTGTGGGTTACCGGTGCGCCGCGAAAAAACGGTAGAATGGCGCTTTTGGCGGTGCCTGCAAGCAGGAGAGCGAACTCGGTCAATTGCGTCAGCGTTGCTTCATCAGGGCCGGTGGCTGTCATGCTAGCGCTCATGCTGGCGGTTTTAGTGGCGGTCGTGGTGGCCGTGTGAGGCCGTTCGCTTTGCGGCTATGCGGCTTACGCGGCTTTGGCGTTGCGCTTGCGCTCATGGGGGTCCAGATAGCGTTTGCGCAGCCGGATGTTCTCTGGGGTCACCTCAACCAATTCGTCATCGTTGATGTAGGCGAGCGCTTGTTCAAGCGACATAAGTCGCGGGGGGCTCAGCCGCACCGCGTCGTCCTTACCGGAGGCCCGCACATTGGTGAGCTGCTTGGCCTTAAGGGGGTTGACCTCAAGATCGTTGGGCCGGCTGTGCTCGCCGATGATCATGCCCTGGTAGACGCGCGTGCCCGGCGGGATGAACAGCTCGCCCCGGTCTTCAAGGTTCCAAAGGGCATAGGCGACCGCATCCCCGTCATTCATGGAGATGAGCACGCCTTTGTGTCGCCCCTCGATCTCACCGCGATAGGGGGCATAGGAATCAAACAACCGAGCCATCACCCCGGTCCCCCGCGTCTCCGTTAGGAACTCACCCAAATAGCCAATGAGCCCGCGGGAGGGGCAGAGGAAACGCAGCCGTGTTTTGCCGCCCGCCGCGGTTCGCATATCCGCCAGATCGCCTTTGCGCCGCGCCAGTCCCTCAATGACGACGCCGGAAAACTCCTCATCGACGTCGATGATCACCTCTTCGATGGGCTCTTGCCGCTCGCGGGTCTCTGGATCCTCCCGGAAAAGCACGCGGGGCCGGCTGATCGATAGCTCAAAGCCCTCCCGCCGCATGGTCTCGATGAGGACGCTTAATTGCAATTCGCCTC
>JBCDJA010000089.1:0-8434 GCA_038748465.1 Pseudomonadota bacterium | reverse complement strand
TCTTCCGCACCGAGGTGGAAGACCAGATCGCCTATGTTTCAAGCCCAACCGACGGCACCCCCCTAACGCCGGCCTGTGCGGCGTTCTTCGGGACCTTTGGGGGATACCAAAACTTCGATGAGGTTCGCTCTCAGGGTGCAGAGTTCGCCGGTCAGATGCAGGTCACGGACGACCTGGATGTGGCAGTTGCCTACACCTTCACCGATGCAAGCATCACATCGCGCGATCGCCGCCTTCGGGACGTGCCGCGCCACGAAGGCAGTTTTCAGGTCAATTGGACAGGCGGCGCCGAGGGGCTCACGCTCGGGGTTGACGGGCGGTATCGCTCTAATGAGGACAATTTCGGCGGCACGTCAGACAGCTTCTTCGTCGCGCGCGTTAGGGCAAGCTATGAGGTCGCTGGCGGCGGGCCCGAGTTCTTTATTCGGGTCGAGAACGCCTTCGATGAGGACTATGAAGAAAGCTTCGGCTCCGGGACGCCGGATCGTTCCGTCTTCGGCGGCGTAAGGGTGAAGTACTAACGGCAGCGATGCCCTATCGCCTCCGGCGCGTCGATCTTTCGCGGGGTCGAACCTGACGCTTGAGTGTGTACGATGCGGCTTGGACACCAAAAGGGGCAGGAGACACAATGACCAACACCGCCGACACGGGCACCGCTCAGATCCCGATGGCCCGCGTTGAAACGCCGGGACGGACAGAACACGTCTGGTCTCTCCCCGTGGATGAGCCGTTCCTCGAGGCCTTTTTGCGGGACCTTTTCGAGACCCATTATCACGAGCTGACCTTCGGGCCGATTGTGCCGGGTGCCGCCTATGAGTTGCGCGTGCCCGGCCCGGCACGATCGGTGACGATGATGGACGGGTACCTCACCGTCCATTGGGGCACGGGCGGGCATTTCCATTTGTGCATCGGGACCAATTACGGCTCGAAATCCAACCCGAACCCGCCGGAGGTCATTGCCCAGCGGCGACCGGGGCGCGCGGAGCTTTATCGGAGCCTGGATAAAGAGGGCCATCCTAATTCCTGGGGCTTTCGCATGTTCAACGGGGCGGGTGAGCAGCAAATCACCATCTTTTTCCCCAATCCGTTCATTACCTCCGATGATCAGCTAGCGGACGAGGCCGACTTTAGCCGGCTTGCGGTTTGGGACCATGTGCTTGCGACCTATGCAGGCTATGAGCCCGATCCACTCGATCGGATGAGCAAGGGTTTTCGCCTTGGCTGATCGGGCGATGAGGGCCGGATGGATAGGGCTATTCCTCTGTGCGCTGGCGTTCTTTGTGAGCAAGCCGGTTGCTGCAAGCGATGACGGTGCCCTGCCGCGGGTGGCCTCGGGCAGTCTTTGTGCCGATCAATACATTCTCGCCCTTGCCGATCGAGAGCAAATCGTTTCGTTAACTTGGCAGGCTGAGGGGGCGCTTTCGGCTTTTGCTGACCGAGCGGCCGGCATTCCGATAAACTACGGCGCGGCGGAAGAATTCATCGCCTCTGAGACCGATCTCGTCGTCGTCAATCAATGGGGCGCGACGGAGCTGCGCCGCGTGCTGGGCCGGTTTAACATCGCAATCGTCGAACTTCCCTTGGTGGAGGATTTCGCGACCATCCAAGCCACGGTCAGCCAAGTCGCCCATGCCATTGGCCAAAGCGCCCGCGGCGAGTCCATCATCGCCGACATGCAATCGCGCCTCGCCGTGGTGGACCGTCTTCGTGAAGAACAGCCGATCGCGCCCCGCGCGGTTTATTTCAGGCCCGACGGCGGTGGCGCCGGCGAGGGCACCTTTGTGAATACGGCGATGGTCAGAGCCGGCTTTGTGAATGTGTCCAGCCACTACGGAACGGCCGGATGGGGGCGGGTCCCGCTCGAACAATTGGTGCTCAATCCGCCCGATGTGATCGTGACGAGCTTTTTTGATACAGCCTATGACAGTCTCGCGCGCCGCTTCGGCACGCATTCCCTCTATCGACAGCTTGCTGAGGATGTGCCGGTGATCGCCGTACCCGGAAAATTATGGCCGTGCTCTGTGCCGATGATCGCGGAAGCGACCGAGCTGTTGGCCCGGGCGCGCGTCAAGGAGTTCGCGCCCCAGCCCACCGGGCCCGCGCCATGACGGAGGCTTTAGGCCAGGCCCGGGCCAGAACCGGAAGGGCGCAGCAAAGCGGGGCTCTTGTGCCCGCTGGCACGTTATCGCGCTCCAACTGGCTCGCCTTGGTGGCGGGTCTTATCACTCTGAACGGGCTTCTTGGCTGCCTGTCTTTGACGATCGGCTATGTCGATGCTCCGCTTGGGGACATTCTTAAGGGCCTTTTCGGATACGGCCCCGAGACGACTGTCACAATCGTTCAGGAGCTCCGCCTCCCCCGTTTATTGCTCGCCCTCCTGATCGGCGCCGGACTTGGGTTGTCGGGCGCGGTATTGCAGGGCCTGTTGCGCAATCCCTTAGCCGAGCCGGGGATCCTTGGCATCTCCTCCAGCGCCAGTTTCGGTGCCGTGTTGGCGATCTATTACGGTCTGTCGGCCACGTTTTTTTTCGCCTTGCCCCTCGCGGCAATGGCGGGTGCCGCGGTCGCCACACTGATTTTATACGCGCTGTCCGCAAATAACGCGAGCACACTGACGATCATTCTCTCAGGCGTCGCGCTGAACGGTCTTGCGATCTCGCTCACCTCCCTTGCGATGAATTTTTCGCCGAACCCCTATGCGATCAATGAGATGGTGTTTTGGCTGCTTGGTTCGGTGAAGGACCGCTCTTTGAACGATGTTGCGCTGGCCGCACCTTTCGTCCTCTTCGGGTGTTTGTTGCTGCTAGTCGCCGGCCGGGCCCTCGATGCCCTCACGCTTGGCGAGGACGCGGCGCAGAGCATGGGGTTCAATCTACGCCGCCTGCGCACGATCGCGATTGCCGGAACAAGTCTCGCCGTCGGGGGCGCGGTGGCCGTCTCCGGCGGAGTGGGATTTGTCGGTCTTGTGGTGCCCCACCTGATGCGCCCCTTTGTCGGGCATGTGGCCAGCCGATTGCTGCTGCCGAGTATGCTCGCCGGCGGTGCGCTTGTTCTGGCTGCGGATATTGCGGCGCGGCTTTTACGGTTCGGGGTTGAGATCCATCTCGGCGTCCTCACCTCGCTTGTCGGGGCACCGTTTTTTTTCTACCTGATCTGGACCATGCGGAGGCGGACATTGTGACCCGGCTCGCCGCCCATCAAGTCACGGTCGATATCGGAAAATCGCGCATCCTCAAGGACGTGTCCGCTGAGTTTGAGGCCGGCCAATTGACCGGGCTGATCGGCCCTAACGGTGCCGGTAAATCGACCCTCATTCGCGCGCTTTGTAACCTCTTGAGCCCGGTCAGCGGCGATGTGCGATTGAACGATCGGGCCATTGCCGGCTATCGGCGTAAGGACCTGGCGCGCCAGATCAGCTATCTTCCCCAAGGCCATGTCATGCATTGGCCGCTTGAGGTGGAGCGCCTGGTCGCACTCGGACGTTTGCCGCATCTGGGGCCCATGCAATCGGCCGGGCTTGAGGATCAGGCGGTGATCGAGCGCGTGATGGGGCGGACGGAGGTTCTGGCGTTCCGCCGGCGGACGGCCGATACCTTGTCCGGCGGCGAGCGTGCCCGGGTGATGCTGGCGCGGGCGCTTGCCAGCGAGACCGAGGTGCTTCTCGTCGATGAGCCCGTCGCTTCGCTCGATCCTTACCACCAGCTCCATGTCATGGAATTGCTCAAAAGCCTCGCTCAAGAGGGCCGGTTGGTGGTTTGCGTGTTGCACGACCTCGCCCTGGCCGCCAGGTTCTGCGACCGTCTTGTGCTGATGGGGCAGGGACAGGTCCTGGCGCAAGGCCCGCGCGATAATGTGCTCAGCGAAGCGAATTTGGCGCGTGCATTTTCCATTCTGCCGCTGCGTGGCGAGCATGAGGCGCAAGCCTATATCCTACCCTGGTCGCGCCTTGCCGCCCGCGAGACAAGCTCAGATTCCGAGGGGTGATTTATGCTGACGGAAACCGGAATGTCCGCCTCCATCATAGTGTGCTCTACCTGCCGGCTCGATGAGGAGCGGCGCGAAGATGAGAGCGGGACGCGCGGCGGCGCGTTGTTCGCCGCTGCCGTTCGCGAGGCCGCTTTGCGGCGCGGCAACAGCGACATTCATATCGAGGAAACGGCGTGCTTTTTTGCCTGTTCGCGCTATTGCACCGTGCAGTTGCGGGCGGAGGGTAAAATTTCCTACATTCTCGGGGACTTCCGAGCCACCGAGGCCGATGCCGAGGCGCTGCTCGATTATTTCGAGCATTACCTCGCGAGCGAAAACGGGGTCGTGCCCTTCAGGGATTGGCCGGAAGGGGTGAAAGGCCATTTCATCACCCGGCAGCCGCCGTCTGGGCACATCATCGGCAAGTGACGGCCTTTAGCGGTACTGAATATGTCAGTTCCTTCATCCTTACAAAGAGCGATGCTGACTGTTGCCGCGCTCGTTCTTCTCCTGGGCACTTTTATGCCCTTGCGGGCCTTCGCCGAGGGCGCGGTTTTGCCGGCGCCGGCGGTTGCCTTTGAAAATCCGGGCGCGAGTGTCGCCGATTATTTGGCTTGTCTGCGGGCCGCCGACATTATGCTTGTGAGCGGACATCGCGGCGGGCCCGTGCCCGGTTTCCCCGAAAACGCCCTGGAAACCTTCGCCAACACCCTGGCCCATGGTCCCATGCTGATCGAGACAGACGTGCGGATGACGCGCGATGGCGTGTTGATCCTCCTGCATGATGAAACCCTTGAGCGGACGACGACGGGGTCCGGCCTCGTTGCTGACGCACCGTGGGCGGAGATAAAAGCCCTCTCGCTTGTCGATGATGAGGGTGAGGTGACGGCCTTTCGTGTCCCCACCCTCACAGAAGCGTTGGCCTGGGCGCGAGGCCGCGCGATTCTGCAACTCGATGTGAAGTCGGGGGCGCCGATCGACAAGGTTGCCGCCGCCGTCAGCGCGGCCGGCGCCCACGGCTTTGCCGCCGTTATCGCCTATACGGTTCAAGATGCCGTGCGGGCCGCGGCGGTCGATCCGCACCTCACGCTATCGGTGGAGATTTTGGATCGTCAGTCCTTGGACGACCTCATCGGTGCCGGCCTTGACGCGGCGCGGTTGATGGCCTGGACCGGGATTGAGACCGAGCGCCCGGCGTTGTGGGCCGGGCTTAACGGGCGCGGGATCAGCGCCGCCTGGGGATCGTTGTGGTATCTTGATGAGGAGGTGCGCCGGAGCGGCGACAGGAGCGCCTTCGTGCGCCTTGCGAAGGGCCAGCTCGATGTTCTGTCGAGTGATTTGCACATCGATGCCTATAACGCGGCCGAAACCGTTCAGGACACGACGCGAGCGGTGAAAGGATGTAATGACAAGGGCTTGTAGGGTTTCTCAGGTAAAGCGCGAGGGTCTCCTTTTCGAAGACGCTTGGGCGGCCTTGGCGGGGCGACCTGTGGTAGGCTGGGGGTGAGGGCGAGTTCTATGTGGAGGAGGAGGGGGGCTAAAACCCCTTCCTTTGCGCCTCCCACAGACCCGCACCGGCACGCAGAATGTTTATTTCAAGCTCTTCCAGCGTTTCAGCTTGGGCGTTCGGGCCATGAATGCCGGAAGTCAGGGTACAGTATATTCCAGACGCCTCATCCCAGTCCGCTATGGAGCCGAAGGGTAAGTCAGCGTCCTGAGCCGCAGGGCGCTTTTCGGAGATCGCCAAACGCTTGGTCAAATAGTCGTTGGTCATGCTCCTTTCCATTTACGCTAAGTACCGTTTGCGTTTGGCAGCAAGTAATTGAACTTACTAGCGCAGGTTTGGCGCTTGTTTTCACATAAGTCGTTGATTTTTAAACACAAATGCCGACCTTCCAAGCTGAATATGCCGGTTCGATTCCGGCTACCCGCTCCACTTGTTTCGGTCGATCATTCCGGCCCTGCGCTATCGCCCTTCCGTGCAATGATAAAGACGCCAAGGCTTTTGTTCGGCCGCCACACCTCATCGAGCGCAAAGTCCGCCTCGGTCAGGGCGCCGGTCACGTCGGCCTGCTTGAGAACATTGACATAGGGCATGCGCCCGAGGGCATAGCCAATCGGGGCCACAAACTGAAACCATCCCATCGTGTCGCCAAGGCAAGCGGTGCTGGAGATAAAGGCCCCGCCGGGCTTGAGCCAGCGATGCACATTGGCGAGGATGGCCTGCGGATCGCGCAATAGATGCAAGATGCTCAGCCCTAGGATGATATCATACGTCGCGGGCGCAACCTGATAGTCCGTGATGTTAGCGCGTTCGAAGGTGATGTTCTCAGCGCCCGCTTCCGCCGCCTGGCGGCGCGCATGGCCCAGCATCGCCTCGGAAATATCGGTCGCGTGGATATGCGCCACATGGGGGGCGTGGCGCAGGGCCGTGCCGCCCGTCCCGCAGCCAAACTCCAAGAGCGTCATATCGGGGCGCATCACAGCCTGGCTGCGCCGCAGTTTCTCTTCGTAGACCTCCGTGTCGCGAATGGGATTGGCGAAATATTTGTCCGCAACGCGGTCCCAGAATTTTTGGTCCTTGTGCATGGGAAGATCCTTCAGGCGGCGAGTGCAGGGAGGGTGAGGGGTTTGCGGGCCAGGCAATAAAGGCTTAAGGCGGCCGCAAGGGAATGGGTGGGCGTCAGAAAGCGCGCGGTTGTGTCAAAGCCGGCGGCCGAGAAGATCGCGCTGGCCGCCTTTTCATCATAGACCGCTGTGCGCCATTTAAGTTGGATGAGGCGACCCAGGAGCGATCGACGCGTCAGTGCCGCGAGCATGAGGCCGCCGGGCTTTAGCACCCGATGGGCCTCGCGTAAGGCCGCCTCTGGCTTTGCCAAATGCTCAAGCATATGGGCCGAGAGAACAAGGTCGAACGTCTTGTCAGCAAACGGAAGAGACCGGCAATCGGCGCAACGCAAATCCGCTTGAAGCCCGTGCGCGCCAAGCCGGGTGTGGGCAGAGCGCAGCATCGCCGGCGACAGATCGATGCCGGTAACCCGAAGCGGCCCGGGCCATGACCGGGCAAGGGCCAGGCTAAAGGCCCCATCTCCGATCCCGCAATCGAGAATATGGAGCGGGCGCCGGGACGCCGATTGGGGGAGCCCGGCGCAAAACGCCCGCCAGACGGAGCGGTACGCGCCCTCAATCCCGAGGCCTGCCAAGCTTTGCGACCAGGTCGAGGCGCGGTCGTTATAGGTGCGTTGAAGGTCATCGGCGCTTGGCACGGTGCGCTGGAGCGTCACGCGCCAGGTGCCCCACTGGCGGTCTAGGACGCGAACGGCGTCGTCGGGTTGGGCGGTAAGCATGGTCGGCAACTCCAAAGAGATCGGGGTGTTGCCGGGGGCTTAGACCATGCAAAAACTTTCATAAATTGCCCAAATCTGCGGAGCATGTATACGTAAATGCATGAACTGGGAGGCGCTCAACTTCGATTGGAACCAGGTGCGTGCATTTCTCGCGACGGCCGAGGAGGGCTCGTTATCGGCGGCTGCGCGGGTTCTCGCGCTGACCCAGCCGACCGTGAGCCGCCAGGTCGCTGCCCTGGAGGACGCCTTAGGCGTGGTGCTCTTTGAGCGGACCTCTCGGCGGCTCGTGGTAACCGAGGCCGGCAGGCAAGTCTTGGCCCATGTGCGGGCCATGGCCGACGCTGCCTCCCAGGTGTCCCTCACCGCGACGGGCCAGTCGACAACCGTCAGCGGTCTGGTCAGCGTCACCGCCACGAATGGGTTTGCGACGCGCTATCTGCCTCACATCCTCAAAGACCTCAGAGACAAAGAGCCCGGCATTTGCGTTTCTATTCTGACGTCAAATTCGGTTATGGACCTCACCCAACGGGAAGCGGACATCTCGATCCGCCACGCGCGGCCACAGCAGGACGAGTTGATCGGAACCTTGGTCGGCGAGATGTCGGCGCAGTTTTATGCGTCAGCGGATCTTCTCGACCGATATGGGCGCCCGAAAAATCTTGAGGAGCTGTCGCGGCTGCCCTTTGTGGGCTTTACAACGCCCGAGCAGGTTGTGGCGTTTCTGCAAGGCCTCGGGCTTTCGGTGCGGGAAGAGGGGATTGCTGCGTCGACGGCGAGCGGCACCTTGGCGCTCGAGCTTGTGCGCGCGGGCCTCGGGGTTAGTATTCTGACCATGGATGTGGCAGCCGGCTCGCCCGAGCTAGAGCTCGCCTTACCGAGCTTTGAGCCGATACCTCTGCCGATTTGGCTTGTGGCCCATCGGGAGTTGCACACAAGCCGCCGGATCCGCCTGGTGTTCGACCATTTGGCGGCGGCCCTGCGCAAAGAATTTGCCGCCGCCTAAGGACTAAGAGGCCAGCCTCTCAATCCACGTCGCCGGCGAGGGTCTCGATAAAGTCGATGTCCTTGATGGTGATCCGCCCGGCCTTCATGGTGAGGATGTCTTGCTCCTGCCAACGGGT
>JBCDJA010000088.1:0-8435 GCA_038748465.1 Pseudomonadota bacterium | reverse complement strand
GGAGAAGGCGACGGGCGCGCGGGTTGCCCCAGGCATGGTCGTCACCGAAACCAAGACGGCGATTGACCTGTCGGAGTGCGCCTTTTTGCCAGGGCCAGGAGCGCAAGCGCGATAAGCCCGGCCTGGACGCCCTGACTGGACGCCCTGACTCGATACCCGGACTCGCTTCCCGGTCTGGCCCCAGGCCAATCGCCCCACGAACCGCGCAGGCGGCCCGGAATGGGGCCGCGCGATCCCTTATTGCCCGGTCTGACTTTTCAGCCGTCTGAAGAGCCACCCAAGCCCAAACAAAGGCAGTACAAGGAGAACAACCGTGAAGACGATCAACACCTGTTGCGTCTCGGGGTCTGGGCCGCGCAGAAAGCCGGCAACAATGTCGATGAAATCGGTCGCATAGCGGGCGAACACCGCAACAAAGAGCGCCGTGTGACTGCGCAGCAAAAGCGCCAGCCCCACGCCAGCGGCCATCGTGATGTTCCGCGTCACATAGAGTTGGCCGATCGCCCCTAAGGTGTCTTCTCCCCACACGGACGGGTCGATAACCGTCGCGACCGCAAAATAGGTGGGCACGATCATCTCGATGAAGGCGATGGCCCAGACCCACCAGGGCAGAAACTTTTCTGAGTGAGGCGTAGACACGGCGTTCTCTCCTTCGTGTCGTTATTGTATTTGGTATTCTAAGTATACTTTTATCAGGGGAGTCAAGCTCGGCATGGCCGCCCGTCGCCAAGGCCACCCCCGCGAACCGGCTTGCCGAGTGACACGCGATAGCGTAGCACTCAATGCAACATTGTAGCATTTGAGGGGTGAGGCCCTGCCATGGCGCGCGTGAAAGACCCAGGCGAGAAATCGCCATCGTCCATCCAGGCTGAGGTGCAAGCAGCGGTTGCCCTGTGCCGCCAGCGGGGCGGGCACGTTACGCCCTTGCGTGAGGCTGTCCTAACGGCCTTGTTGTCGGCCAGGGGGCCGATTGGTGCCTATGACCTGAAGGAGCGGGTCTCTGACGCTGTGGGCCGACCCATTTCGCCGGCAAGCATCTACCGAGCGCTTGATTTCCTTATCGCCCAGGGCGTCGCCGCGCGGATTGAAAGCCGCAATGCGTTTGTGGCCTCGGAGCATCCGGGCCATGATCACACCTGCATTCTTTTTGTTTGTGATGCGTGCGGATCATCCTCTGAAATTGAGAACGAGACCCTAGAGCGTCTGCTTGCCGCCGATGCGCGAGAGCTCGGCTTCTCAATCGATCACCGTGTCATCGAGCTTTCAGGGGCGTGTGCGGAGTGTCGCACCCCAGCAAAATGACACCACCCAAAATGACACCACCCAGGCAGAAGCAGCCCATCGCTTTTAGGGGCTTCCCGTCGCCTGGCGCATCCAATTGGTCCCCCCGAAACTCTCGAGAGTGAAAGCGACCTCATGAAAACGCACCCAGTCATCATCATCGGCGCCGGGCCAGCGGGTATCGGCGTTGCGGCGCTTCTTTCCCAATGCGCGATCCCTGCCTTGATCTTGGAACGAGGCCAAGTCGGAGAGAGCCTGCTGCGCTGGCCTAAGGAGACACGGTTTATTTCGCCGTCCTTCACGGGCAACTTTTTTGGCGCCGTCGATCTGAACGCCGTCACACCCGGCAGCTCACCTGCCTTTGGGCTGCAGACGGAACACCCCTCGGGCTGGCAGTATATTCAGTACCTGAACGATGTTGCGGACGTGCATGACCTCGCGATCGATGAAGGGGTGGAGGTGAACGATGTGGAGGTGCGCGATGACGGCGCCATTGTGCTGACAACGAGCGAGGGGGAGGTTGGCTGCCGCGCGCTTATTTGGGCGGGCGGTGAGTTTCAGTACCAGAGAGCGATCCCGAACACGGTTCGGGTCGGCTCCTCTTACAAAGCGCTACCCGTTGGACACCATGTCATCCTTGGCGGTGCAGAAAGCGGCATGGAGACGGCCTATCACCTGGTCAGAAACGGATCGACGGTGACCGTGCTCGATCCGTCTGCTCCGTGGTCTGAGCGAGTCAGCGATTCAAGCTATGGCCTGAGCCCTTTCACCTTTGCGCGTGTGCGCTATTTAGAGAAAAGCGGTAAGGCGGATTTTGTTTCGGCCTTTGCGAAAGATATTACTGAGACGGAAGTTCGCACTAAGGATCGTGTCTTCAAATTGGAGCACCCGGCGATCGACGCGACTGGGTTTGATATTCAGCAAGGCCTTGCTGGCAAGCTCTTTGACTTTGGCAAAGGCTATCCAGAGCTGACCGATCGCGATGAGAGCACCAAACACAAAAATGTCTATCTGGTCGGCCCCAATGTGCAGCACGACCGGGCCATTTTTTGTTTCATCTACAAATACCGGCAGCGTTTTGCCGTCGTTGCGAGCGAAATTTTGAACCGCTGGGGCGAGACAAGCCCCGTTATCGCCGAGTATGCCGCCCGCGGTTTCCTGCTGGACGATCTGAGCTGCTGCGATGGAGAATGTGTATGCTGACGACGTCCTTCCATGCGGTAGCGCACTTCATGGCCGGGCGAGGGACGGCGTTTGTGCTCATCGCGGCCATCTTTGCCGGGTCGGCCCTTGGCATTGTCTTGCCCGAGGCTGGGAACCTGGTGTCTGGCCAGATCGACTTCACCATTTTGCTGCTTGTTTTCTTGCTGCTTTTTGATGTTCGGCTTCAGGCTGTCTTATCGAGCGTTAACCGATTGCCCTTTATCGCCGCTGCCTTGATCGCGAATTTTGTGATCATTCCGGCGCTCGGTTTTGCCATTGCCTCGGTTTTCTTGTCAGCTCATCCGCTGTTTTTTATCGGTCTCCTGATTTATTTTGTAGCCCCGTGTACCGACTGGTTTTTGGGGTTCACCCGTTTGGCAAAGGGAAATACGGCCCTTGGCGCGGCACTCCTGCCGATCAACATGATCATCCAGCTGTTGCTCTATCCGGTCTATCTTCACCTGTTTGGGGTTGATGCGCTGGACACCGGCGTGAGCGGTGTGTTCCAGACCCTCTGGCAATGGTTTTTCATTCCGTTTGTGTTCGCCCTCGGGTCACGGTTTATCGCAGAGCGCGTGTTGAGGGCGGATCACTTTGACCTCCTCCAAAGCGGGGTCGCGCTCACCGTGCCAATTCTGCTTGCCATCCTTGTGGGGCAAATCGCTGCCGCCAATATTGGGACGCTGATGTCCCATTTGGCGATCTTCCCGCTCATCCTGTCAGCGATCTTCGTGTTTTTTGTCGCGACGTTTCTGTTGAGCAAGACGATCTCAACCCTCATGAAGCTCAACTATGAGGACCGGGTCCTTTTGACGATGACTACAGCAGCGCGCAATGCGCCGCTCATGCTGGCGCTGACCCTGGTGGTCATTCCCGATCAGCCGGTCCTTTATGCGGCTATTATCATCGGAATGCTCATTGAGCTTCCCCACCTCGTAGCCCTGAAAATGATCTTGACACGACAGCGACCAGAGTTGCCCGACACATCCGCCGTCTTGGAGGGCGAGCCCTCGGCCAGATAACCGAAGCATCGTCGCCAGATCGTCTGAGCGCCTACCTTTTGGGTGGGGTGCGTAGCGATTGGCTCAGTGCTAACTTGGGTCACAGGCGGAGCCCGCGATTGGAGCCACGGGCAGGCCGGCCACCGGGTCTCGCACTGGTTTCAGTTTTCTAATTTTGCCTTTTCAAACCAGCCGATCACGCGGGTTAAGTGCGCTGGACCCCATTCACTAGCGAACTTCTTTGTTTGGAGATCGCTTTCATCTTTTAAGGCCTTCAACCGGCTTTCAATATACTCAGCCGTAAGCGGAATACCGCACTCAACCGTGATGCAGTGTTTCCAGTCGTCATAGGTTGATAGCGATTTCATGTCGTCATTCCGATCAGGGTATTGCCGCGCGAGGTGGCGCGCAAGCGCACAGTAAGGCCAACCTGCAGGCCAAAAAAGTTGCGATGAGGCTAGCATGGCGCGGGCGTGGGGCGAAGCCTGCGTATCAAAAAAAGCATCAGGCATTGCGTGTTACACCATGCGCCAAGGATGAAGCGCCCTCTTTGCCGGTCTCAATCGATCCCCAGAAACAATCGACCGGCACGCGATCGCTGAGCACCTGTGGACTTGCTAAGCAGATCGCTTGGCAATTCCAGACTTTTCAAGCCGCCAACGGAGCGTTTCAATCCGGTCCTGGCCGAAAAAGGGTTCACCGGAAAAAACCAGGGTCGGGACACCCCAATGGTCCGCCTCCGCAAGGGCCTCCTGATTGGCCTCAATTTCCGATTGGTGATCGCCTCCATCGCGCGTGGCCTCCATCTCCCCGAGATTAAGCCCGGCGCGGTCTGCGGCCTCGGCCAGGTGCGGGCCCTCGTGCCAGTTGTTCGTGCCGCCAAAAAGCACATGCGACACCTCATAAGCGAAATCGATACCTTTGCCGCGACGCTCGGCCTCGACCCCAAGCTCAGTAAGCCGATGGATATAGGGTTGGTCCTTTGCAATTGTGAAGGTTTCCATGTCTTGCACGATCGGATCCGGGTTAGGCCAGTGGCAGGCCATGCCCAAAAACTCGGCGCGGCGGGGCCAATCGACCATAATGTAACGCGCGCGCTTGATGTTCTCCGGGCTGAAAAAATCCGGGCGACGAACGGCCAACGGCAACACAGGCCGCAAATGTATGTCGAGATCGAAATCGCTTCGTAAGCGACGTAAATCTGGCGTCACCAAGTAAGAATAGGGGCTGCGAAACGAAAAATAGACATCGACCGAACTCGACATGGCGTCCTCCCTTAGGTGAGCAGGCCTGGGCCAGGTTGTTTTTTTCATGGAAGCGGCCCAGGCCCTCTGAGTAAAGCCAATCCCTCCGCAATGTGCAAAGCTGACTGAAAAAGGAGTATTTACTCGCTTTATAAAGCGAGCATATACTCATTTTTTGATGCGATCACAACGAATGGGGACGCGATGACACCGCCGCCGAAGGCCAATCCCGCAGACACCGCGGACCCTGTGCTGGCAGAGCGACTGCCGCGGGCGGTGCGGGAGCAGCCCGTGCAGGCGCGTGCCCGGCAGACGGTCGATACCATATTGGCCGCAGCCGCTGATCTTCTCAGCGATGTTGGGTGGGAAGGCTTCAACACCAATCTGCTTGCCGAGCGCGCCGGCTGCCGGGTCGCCACCATCTATCGTTATTTCCCGGACAAGCTGGCCATTGTGTCGACCCTTGCCGAGGCGATGGTGGCGCAATGGGACCGGGAGGTGTCTGATTTCGGAGCGGCGCTGGAAGCGGCCGGGGACATGCGTTTGGCATGGACGCGCTCCTTGGCCAAATTCATGGCCTCGGTGGAAGCGCAGCCCGGGGCTCTAGCGGTTCGGCGGGCCATGCAGGCAACGCCCGAGTTGCGGGCCATCGACCAGGCGGACAACGAGCGCCTTGCCGCCGGCCTCAGTGCGGTGCTCGCCGGCCATGTTCCCGGCCTTTCGCGGCTCCGCGCCCAAGCCGCAGCCCGTATGCTGATCGAATCCGCCGTTGCGGTGATCGATCTGGCCTATGAGGCGCCGGCGCCCGAGGCGAAGCGGCTGCTGGCCGAGCTTGAAGCGATGCATACCGCCTATTTCGACTGGCTTGGCGCACCGCGCCCAGTGGGACCACCAGAGAGGAAACGCCATGTATGACGTCCTTGTTATTGGAGCCGGTTTTGCTGGGCTCGCGGCCGCCAAACGGCTTGATCAAGCAGGATGCGCGAACCTTGCCGTGTTGGAGGCGCGTGACCGGGTCGGGGGGCGCACACGGCATGGGGTGGTCGGCGGCTTGGATGTCGACCTTGGCGGCATGTGGCTCGGCCCCTCGCAAACCCGGCTTGCCGAATGGGCGCAGCATTATCAAGTTCGCACCTATCCGACCCATCTTGAGGGCAAAGCGATTTACCGGCTAGGCGGTAAGGAGCATCACGGCGACCGGGAAGACCTGGAGGGCGCGTTTGGATGGCTTGAGGGGTTTGATTATCTGTCCGCTAGCCGACAGCTGGAAAAGCTCAGTGCGGACATTGACTGCGATGCCCCCTGGGATCATCCGCAAGCGGCGAAGCTCGATGGGCAAACGGTCGAGACGTGGTTGACCGAGACTGTGCGCAGCGCGCGGCTGAGGGAGTTGTTTCGGGTGCTCTGCTATGCGCTGTTTTGCGCCGAAGCCTCGCAGATCTCGATGCTGTTCTTTCTCCACTACGTCAAATCCGGCGACAACCTCGATGTGTTGGTCTCAGCCGATAAGGGCGGGGCGCAGAATTTTATGTTCCATGGCGGGGTTCATCAGATCGCGCGCAAAATGGCGGAAGAGCTGGGCGACCGGGTGCACCTCAACGCGCCAGTAACCCGCATTGAGCAGACAAGCGGCCATATCATCGTCAGCACGGCGCAGGACGAATGGAAAGCCCGTTCTGTTATTGTTTCCGTACCGCCGACCCTTGTGCCAAAAATTGACTTCACGCCCGCCCTGCCAAGGCCCAAGGCGGCGCTACATGCAAAGTTAGCCATGGGATCGGCGATCAAATATTGGATCGTGTACGAAACGCCTTTTTGGCGAGCCCAGGGCTTTAACGGCCTCATTATTCGCGACGATGTGGCGTGTACGCCGTGCATGGATGTGAGCCCGCCGGACCAGGCCAAAGGCGTGATAGCCGGCTTTTTCGATGGGGATCACGCCCTCACCCATGGCGATGCGGGCATGGAGGCGCGCCGCGGCCAAGTCGTGGCCATGTTGGCTGAGCACTTTGGCACGGCCGCCGAAACGCCCCTGGAGTATCGGGACTTCGATTGGACAGCGGAAGATTGGTCTGCGGGCTGCTACGGGGCCTATGCCGCGCCCGGTGTTTACGCGCGCTACGGGGCCTGGCTTCGGCGCCCCGTCGGGTCTATTTATTGGGCGGGTACGGAAACATCACCGCGTTGGACAGGCTATATCGACGGGGCGATCCGCTCCGGCGAACGCGCAGCCGAGGAGGTGCTGGCCGCGCATCGCGATGGGGCAATCGGCCTGGACAGCCCAGATGCCATTGACGGCGCAGAGGCAGGGGACGTTCGGCCCGCTGTGGAGCACGCCGCCATGACATCGTGAGCAGGTGTCGCCCGCCAGTCCGCCCGTAGCGATGATTAGTCGGTGGTGACGGGCCCTGATTTTGTCGCCTGCGCGGCTAGGGTCATCCGGTCCAGGGTTCCTTGCATAAAGGGCTGCAACGCGTTGTCTCGTGTCCGCCGAACGACGATCCGTGCCAGGGCATGTTTCGGGGCGAGCCGATAGGTCCAATCGAATTGGGTCCCGCCTTCCACCGGGGTGAGGGACCAATCCGCATAGATATGATCGACGCCCCGGCCGATACCGCTCGTAAAGCCAAAGGCCTGGTAGCGGAAATCGGACGTCTCGTTTTTAAGGGAGCGTTCAAGCAATTGATGCCCGTCCTGTTGGATGAGGCGGCGTCTAGCGCCCTCATCCGGCCAGACCCCCTCGATGGCGGTTTGGCCAACCGGCGGCGCGATGGAGCCAACCGGCTCCATAAACACAAGGAGCGAGCCCTGATCGACCAGAAACGCCCGAAGCTCCTCCGGCGACATGGGCACCGTGGTCGTTGCGATGCTAACGACATAGGCCTTCTCGTCAGCCAGGAGGTCCGGCGGGTCGAACCAAGCGACAGGCTCGGTGGGCGGGGCGGGAGGTGCGCAGGCGGCCAAGCTTGCAGCGATTAAAGAAACAAAGACAAGCCGGTATTTCATCATTTACTCCGTATGCCCTTAAAATGCGGTCGATGCGTTGGCGCGACGGTAAAACAAGCCGACCTAGCGCTCGGTCCAAAAGTCGCGGGCGGCTTCGCGCCGTTTTCGGATTAGGCTGTCCGGATCGCCTGAGCGATAGGCGGTCCAGCCGTGCAAGCCATCGGCATCGGGAATTTCCCACGCGCCGAGGGCGGCAGCGGTCAGTCCGGCCCCCATCAACTCGAAGCCTTGGGCCGTATAGAGATCAGCCTCCACACCGCGATTGATCATGACCTTAAATTGGCGCAACCCCTGGTGATTCTTCAGGAGAATGAGATCGATAAGCGCTCGGACTTCTTTTCGCAGGAGAGCTTCTGGCACCGCCCGATTGAACAAGCCCAGCTCCACACCGCGCCCCGCCGGGTGCAACGCGCCGAGCATGTTCACTTCCTTGGTCATGCGCCGGCCAATAAGACGGGCCATCCGCGTGGTGCCGCCCCAGCCTGGGGTAATGCCCCAGTCGACCTCCGGCATGCCCCACCGCGCGCTCTCAGTACACACCACAAAATCGCACGCCATGGTGATTTCAAGGCCGCCGCCAACGCAATATCCCTCAACCGAGGCGATCGTAATCTTGTCCAATTCCTCAAGGGCATTGGCCATGTCTTGGTAAAGGCGTACACGGCGCATGGTTTGGTTCGCATCGCCCCAAGCGCCGGCG
>JBCDJA010000087.1:0-8441 GCA_038748465.1 Pseudomonadota bacterium | reverse complement strand
GCGTCACCGGCCTTCCTGCAAGCCTTACGAGCAAAATGTGACGAACACGGTATTTTGCTGATTTCCGATGAGATCCAGGCCGGCATCGCGCGAACCGGAAAATATTTCGCGATTGAGCATTCCGGCGTCGTCCCGGACATGATCACGGTCGCTAAAAGCTTGGCTGGTGGGATCCCGCTCGCCGGTGTCGTGGGGCGCGCTGACATCATGGACGCCCCCGCGCCGGGCGGCCTGGGCGGCACCTATGGCGGCAACCCGATAGGGTGCGCGGCGGCGCTCGCGGTACTCGACCTCATCGAGGAAGAAGGCATGCTCGCGCGTAGCCTTCACATCGGCGAACTGGTATCTGGCATGGTCCGCGACATGGGACAAAAAGTTCAGACCGTGGAGCTGCGCAATCTGCGCGGCCTTGGCGCTATGGTTGGGTTTGACATCTGCAACCGGGCAGACGGTGCGCCGCTTGCGCCGTTCACGAAGGAATTGGTGGCCGCATGCCTTGCGGACGGCTTAATCATCTTGCCCTGCGGCATGACGGGCAACACGATCCGCCTGCTCATGCCCCTGACGGCCTCTGATGATCTCATCACCGATGGCATGAAGATCATCGAGCGCAACATCGAAAAATTGGATCAGGTTGCGCAAGCAGCCTAAGCAGGCGCAGGGCGGGCGCAAGCATGGTATGATGGGATTTAAGGGGGCTTCGAGCCCCCTATTTTATATGCTCTGCCAGGAAACCCAGCGCAATGTCCCGCGCTTCCCGATTGTAAATGAGGTAATGCTTATCGGCGAGCATGTGGGGGCGCTTATAGACCACGGACCGACTGCCGTTGTCTTGGTTCATGAAGCGCCCACAATGGCCCTTGAGAACCGCGAGCTGGAACCAGGGATCCAGCTCTCCGACAAGGGACAAAACAGGCTCACTCGCCGGTGCCTTGAGGCCATGATATTCCGGCCACCCCGCATGGCATGTCCAGCCCTCTACAATCCGCGCGCTCACGGGAGGACCTTCATAGGTCGCTGCCGTAATCGCGCCCTCGCTGTGGCCAACGAGAAAAACGTTGTCTTGTTGGATCCAATCGAGGTCTCGCACCTGTTCAACGGCATGGGTAGCCTCGGCGTGACGCCACCCTAGCACCTCTCTGTGAAGGCTACCTTGGGCGGTTAGGGGATTACAGCTGAGGGGCTTGTTGGTACGGGCGAAACTGTCCGGCAAGAACACCGCATATCCGGCCTCTGAATAGATCTTTGCACTGCGTTTCGGCACACTCGAAATGCCATCGCATCCATGCATGAAGACCACAGCCGGAACCGGGCTCGAAGGCGCGATCCCGCTTAGTTCTTTGCCGATCTTACCACGGAGGACCTTATCACCCGAGGGGACGTAGAACAGACCCTCGCTCCAGGTGAGCCCAATTTCGGACGCTGAGCCGGGATCTGCGTCAGCAAAGGCGGGTGTCTGCGTCGCGAGGGCGGCTGAGAGGGCAAAAGCAGTCAATAACGCACGCATGGGCGATGCCTCTTCAAACTGGTTGCAGATTGTCGACAATCGATAGTAAGGTGGAGGGAATGTCAAGCCAAGTCGGTCCTTGAAAGGTAGTGTGATGCGCCCCTTCGTCCTCTCGGCCCTTGTCGCAATCCTCTCCATCGCTTCGGGCGATATGGCCCATGGGCAAGCCTTGACCGCGAAAGAAGGCAAGCTGCTCAACGGCACGGAGATCAAAAAGACGTTCGGCGGCAGCAAGATTACCGGCGTCAATCAGTACGGCAATGACTATATTGTTAGCTTTTCTCCAGACGGAAAGATGAGCGGTCAAGCCATCGATCCGGACGGTGTTGTGGTGGCCGAAGACACCGGCACCTGGTCCACCCGGCGCAACCAATATTGCCGTGAATGGGAGACGTGGTTCGACGGCTTCCCCGCCTGTTTCCTCATCGTCATGGACGGAGAAACGGTGAAGTTCTTTGGCCAGAACCGCCAAAAGGTGGATGAATCGACCCTCGTCCGCGCCGAGTAAGTCATTGAAAAAGCAAAGGCCGCGGCGCTTGGTTTCGCTGTTGCACAATTGTCGCATTGCCCCAAGACCGAGGTATTCCCTCCCCAAATGTTTCGCACACATGTTGACCCGTCCCCGACACCGGGTACGCTAATTGTCGACAACATACACCTCGGGCCAAAATACCGGGGGTCATTGCCGCATAAGCAACGGCTTGGGAAAAGGTGGAAAGAATGACACGCGTTCTTTGGACGACCGCGTCTGCGGTGGCACTTGCCTGGGGTTGCGGTGCGGCAGCGGCGAGCGACATTCAGTTATCGGACCGGATTTTTCTTGAGACTGAGGGTTTCTTTGCGCCGTCCTACACAACGGGGGGCGACCAAGAAGGTCTGTTCGCGTTGGGTGAGCTGCAGGGCAAGGGATATTACATTATCAAGCCCGGCTACCTGCTCGGCGGTCAGGTCAGAGCTGAGACCGTGATGCTCGACGATGACCTCGACGCTCAAACGGAAATCGAACAAGCCTTTGCCTTTTACGCAACGCCCCTTGGCGATGTATCGGTAGGCAAATTTGCCGGCATGACCGGCGCGCTCGTTTATGGCGCCCCAAGCGCAATTGGACGTGGCTATGGGGTCAACTTCCCGGAATTCGTGCCGGTCGATAATCCGTTCCTGGCGCCGTTCTCTTCCTCCAGTTCCCCCACATTTTTTGACACTGATCCGCGCATCGCGCTCAACACGCCAATCTACAACGATTACATCATCGGGATTTCTTACGCGCCCGAGGTGGAGACGATCGGCACCAACGAAATTGAAGACGTTGTGGAGATCGCCGGTCTCAAGCGCTTTGCCCTTGGTGGGGTGGACCTTGGATTATCCGCTGGCGTGCTAACCGGCAACACCAACAGCGGCAGCACCTTCGGCCGGGAGTTCTTCAACGACAATGTGTGGGCGACCAATTTCGGGTTCGACCTTGTCTACGGCAATCTGAATGTCGGCGGCTCGGCCGTCTATTACGAGAACCTCGACGGGTTCGATGATATCAGTCTCACCGCCTATACCTTAGGGGCGACCTATCAATTTGGTCCGCTTACGGCAGGGCTTGCCTATGGTTTGGCGACCACAGATCTGCCAGAAACGGGCGACAGCGCAAACCTAAGTTTTGGCGATGCGCAAACGGAGCAGATCGAAGCCTCGCTCAACTATGCTCTGGTTCCCGGCATCGATATCGGGCTGGCGGTCGTTCACATGGATCGCTCGGACGACCGCTTCGGCACCGACCTTGAAAATGAAGAAACCTATGGGGTGCTGCAAACCACGTTTTCGTTCGGCGAAGACAATCTGGCTGTTTTGCCGGCGTTTCCCTATCTGTTTGTTCCGGGTAAATACCAAGGCTATGCGGAGGGTGAGTTTAAGACCGGCGATGATCGCTCGCTTGGCGGCGGCAGCTTGTTCTTCCCCCTCTACCAAACGGACAATCTGCTGACCTTCACCGATTTACGCTTCACCAATGCCGACGATGACAGCGGCGAGTACAATCTCGGACTTGGCATTCGCCGGCTCTATAATCCGGGCTTCATCTTAGGCGGCTATGCCTATTTCGATCAGCGTACAACACCCAATGACAACACCTTCTATCAGGGCATGGCCGGTGTCGAACTCCTGACAAAGAATTTCGATCTCCGGTTTAATGGCTATTTGCCGGAAGGCGGCTCAAGCCCGCTTCAGGGCGTCCCCGGTGATGTCGTTCTTAGTGGCGGGCAATTGGGCATCCGCGGCCAAGAAGAAGTGGCGCTCGCCGGCTTTGACGGCGAGATCGGCATGAAACTTCCCTTGCCGTTCCAAAAAGTTAGCGCCCTGGCTTACCTTGGTGGATACCACTTTGACCGCGATGGCGCTGAGGAGATATCCGGGCCCCGCGGCCGGGTTGAAGTGCGTTTCAACGATTTGCCTCTATTAGGCGAGGGATCGCGGGCGACGGTTGGCGTCGAAGCCCAGTCAGATGATCCGCGTGGCGATCAGTTTTTCGCGTTGGCCCGTCTTCGGGTGCCGTTCTCTTTCCTTACCGGGGGGTCCAGCACCTCTGGGCTTGAGGGCCTTGAGACCCGCATGACCGAACGGGTAGTGCGCGATGTGGATGTGGTTGTCGGCACCAGGGACGGCGGTGTTGAGGCCGTCACCGTTGCCGCCACGGGCGCTGAAATTGACGAAGTTCGGTATGCGAACGCTGTCGGCGGCGGGACGGGACTTGACCCAACATCACCCACCGATCTTGCGACGGCCATTGCCTCGGCTGGCGTTGGCGGCTTGATCATCGTGGATGGCGGGGCGGGCGATATTATAAACTCCAGCTTCACCTCGCTGCTTGCCGATCAATCCGTACTCGGCGGCGGGCAAGTCTTGGCCCTAGTCGGCTCTGACTCGGGCGCGTTTGGCACCTTTACCGCGGAGGGCTCCAGACCCACAATCGCCACGACCAATGGGGGCTTTTCCAACTTGGTTTTGGCCTCCGGATCCTCCGTCCAGGGGCTTGATCTGAGTGGGGGCTTTTACGGCATCTTCGCAAGCGGCATTGCCAATGCCAGTGTCACAGACGTGGACATTAGCGGCGTCAATCCAGGCTTTGCTGCATTCGGCAGCGGCGTCTTTGTTGTGAATTCCACAAATGTCGACCTGACAGATGTGGAGGTCGGCTTCCTGTCCGGCAACAACGCGAGCGGCATCACCTACGACTTCTCCACCGGGGATATGTCGAATGTCCGGGTGCTGGGTGTTGGGAGCGATTTCTTTGGGTCGTTGAACACTGCGGGCATTCTTGTCGACGATTCCATTGTCACAATTGCCGATAGTTCTATTGCGGACATCTTCGGCAGCGGCTTTGTGGGGTTCCAGCCGAGCAATCTTCGGATCCAAGGGTCGAACGTCACCTTGAACAACACGGTGCTCTCAAGTTCGGTGGACCCGTCAGGCTTGTTCGGTCTAACGCGGGGAATCGTGGTTCAAGATACAGCCTTCACAAACCTCCTGAGTGGGACAGGGAATACGACGAGCGGCAATCTTGGGATCGCGTGTCAAACGGCTGGAGCAACCATCACCGGTGTGATCGGACTTGACGGTGGCACTTGCCCATAAACGACGCTCAACCTATAACAAAGACACGTCGTTACGTGTCCCACCAATAACAGTGTTCCTCGGCAAATGGGCGGATATGGAAAAACGGGCGCAAGGATTGAAGACATCCTTGCGCCGGTTGAACGGGAAGCGCTTGCAGATCAGGTGGCCTCGCGCCTGCGCGATGCCGTTGCCAACGGCCACATCGCCCCGGGTGATCATGTGGTGGAAAGCGCCATTGCGCGGGATTTAGGTCTCAGCCGAGCGCCTGTCCGCGAAGCCATTCGGATGTTGTGCCAGCAAGGCCTGATGACACAAAAGCCGAACCGGGGCTTCTTCGTCCGGCAGCTCAGCGCGGGTGAAATAGAAGACATCTTCGGGCTTATGGTCTGCCTGGAGGTGTACGCACTGCAATGCTATTTCGACCAGCCTGACGGCTTTGCACTGAAAGAGCTGACCACATTTCTAAAGACATTGAAGAAAAATGGTCGCCCGAAAAATCTGAGCCAGATCGCCCGGAATGAATTGCACATTCATCGCCTCATTTGCGGGCTCTCGCAAAACCAAGCCGTGATTGAGACCTTCGCCGAGAAGGTGAGCGTGCTGAGCGTCATGTCCAGTATTGTTCCGGCAGCTGCGCCGACCTCTGTTCAGCTAGCGGAGGTTTTCGATCCGTTGATCGATGCAATCATGAAGATGGAAAAATCTGAGGCTCGCCGCTTCCTGCGCGCTCATCTCGCCAAACGATCCAAAGACTTTGTCAGCTGTGCCGACGGTGTGATGGACACCTACACTGCGTCCAATACGGTGGCCTGACCCAAGCATCCCAACCGACAAGATTGTCTGCTCCCGCCCATGGGCACTCCCATCTCTGCTGGGATGCGTCTCTGCTGGGATGCGTGTTTATAGGCACCGTGTCGGGTCCATCGCTTCAACACCTAACGCCTCGCCGACCGCTTGGTGTGTTATTCGGCCCCCTGCCACATTCAATCCGTTTAGCAGATGGGCATCGGCTTCCATGGCCGCTCGCCAGCCATTCTTGGCAATATTTTTTGTATGCTGAAGAGTTGCAGCATTAAGCGCATAGGTTGACGACCGAGAAACCGCCCCCGGCATATTCGCCACACAATAATGCACCACCCCGTCCACTTCGAAGAGTGGGTTGTCATGGGTCGTTGGACGGGACGTCTCAAAACACCCACCCTGATCAATCGCAACATCGACGAGAACACTCCCCCTGCGCATCGTTTTGATCATGGCCCTTGAGAGGATTTTCGGCGCCGCAGCGCCCGGCACCAACACAGCGCCGACAACCAAGTCTGCCGTCTTCAAGCAATCGCTAAGGGCCGTGTGGGTTGACCTCAATATTTTTGCCGACGGTCCAAAGTGAACGGACAGACGCTCCATCACGGCCGCGTCTTGCTCGAAAATCGTCACATCGGCCTGCAAGCCAACAGCCATCTGGGCCGCATTAAAGCCAACGTCCCCACCCCCGATAATAATCACCTTTGCAGGCGCAATGCCCGGCACGCCCCCAAGCAAAACACCGCGGCCCCCCGCATTGTTCTGCAGGGAAGCTGCACCAACCTGTATCGCAAGACGCCCGGCAACCTGGCTCATGGGTTTAAGAAGCGGCAAGCTTCCCCCCTCGCCCGTTACCGTCTCATAGGCGATGCAAATCGCGCCGGATTTGACCAGGTCCCGCGCTTGATCCGGATCCGGCGCTAAATGAAGATAGGTAAAAAGAACCTGACCCGGGCGCAAACGAGCCCGCTCAGAAGGCTGTGGCTCTTTGACTTTAACAATCATATCGGCGTGATGAAAAATTTCATCCGATGACCCGACGATCGTCGCGCCCGCCGCGTGGTAAAGATCATCATGCGCATCAATGCCCGCACCCGCACCCGTTTCAATGTCAACACGGTTGCCGTCATTGACAAGCTCAATCACACTTTCGGGCGTGAGACCCACCCGATATTCGTGGTTCTTAATTTCCTTCGGCACACCAATCAGCATGATACCCTCCCAGCATCCTTCATGATGGTCATTAAGCGGTCATGGTCGATCGCCTTTGCAACAAGCCCTGGGGGTTGAAACGATGTCGAGGTTTCGGCCGCCAGCATGGCATTGATGATGGCTTCCTCCGTCGCTTCGGCAGCGGCCCGGAAAAAGCCATCAAGATGCGCCTCGTCAAGCCTTGGTTGGTGTCTCACCACCTGCGCCTCCGCCAGATCGACGGCGTCATTGGCCGTTGAAAAAGCGAGGAAAAGATCGCCCGAGCCATGGGCCCCACTTGTACCGGTGCGGGCCAAACCGACTGTGGCCCTGCGGGCGAGGCGATTCAGCTGCAACGGAAAGAGGGGCGCATCGGTCGCGATCACCGCGATGATGGAGCCAAATTCCCGGTCTCTGATCTGCATAAAGATGGCATCGTCTGTATAGTGCCGGCCCACCGGCACACCACAGATGGTCAAATCGCTCCGATGTCCGAAGTTTGATTGGACAAGCACGCCGAGGGTGAACGCCTCTCGTCCCGGTACGGACACGCGGCGGGACGCGGTACCCGTGCCCCCTTTAAATTCATAGGTCAACATCCCGTTCCCGCCGCCGATATTCCCCTCTGCGACGGGGCCGCCCTGTGCGGTATCGAGTGCGGCAAAGACATGCTCTTCCCGCACGTGAAACCCATTGATGTCATTCAGAAACCCATCATAGGTCTCGCCCACAACGGGCATCACAAAACGCGGACGACCAGCGGCAAACTCTGGATAATTGGTCAGCATCCACTTCAAAACACTATGGTGGACGATGCCAACCGAATGGGTGTTTGTGATGCAAATCGGACTGGCAAAATATCCCGCATCCCGGATCCAATGGCTGCCGGTGAGCTCTCCATTGCCGTTGAAGGCATGCATTCCGGCATGAATATAAGAGAGGGGGGCCGCGCGCCCGCGAGGCAAAATCGCGGTGACGCCTGTCTGCACCACCGGGCCTTCGTCCTCACCGTTCTTGCCCTGGGTGAGTGTCGAAAACCCAACCTCGACACCCGGCACATCGGTGATCGCATTCAACGCGCCGGCCTCGCCCAAAAAGGGTAGATCGAGGTCTCGTCCTCGCGGTTTGTCAGCCATCGTCATACCCTGTGTCGCCTTATCGTTCTGTAACGGTCAGGCCTCGCGTCGGTTGTCCCGCCCGGCAAAGCCGTCCCCAATCACGCAACGCGGTCCAAGACGCATCGCACTTTCTCGAAGGTCGCTGCAATATCGTCCGGCTTGGCGTTCAAGAAGGGCGAAAATTGCAGAATATCGGTACCATTGCGCACGATCAGGTCTTCTTC
>JBCDJA010000086.1:0-8453 GCA_038748465.1 Pseudomonadota bacterium | reverse complement strand
GTACAATGCTAAGCGTACAAAGCACACGGCTTGTGATATTTATTCTACTCTTTAATGAAGCACAGTGTAGTGCGTCGTTGAATATGATGGAACACCATATACTAGCAGCTGCAAGCCCAAGGCTTCGACCCGTTAAATGTCGACGGGGGCGTTTATTTCCTCACTCAGTCTGGCTATGATCTTATGGATAGTGCAACGCATGCGGGGCTGTTGGCAGGCACGGTGCGACTGTGACGGGTGCTGACCCGGGTGGGATTGGGCAACACCTCGGGATCGGATGGAGTGGGGCCGCGCGCGGCCCGCGGGTGCACCAGGGCCTTGGGCCCGAGGCGCACCCTGTAGAGAACCGGCAGGGGGATACTCGCCATGATGCTAGGACGGATGCGAAAAATGCTGGTTCGCGAGGCGCGGGCCAAAGCTGCGAAACGCGTGTCAAAGGATACGGTGTTCGAGCGCGCCCTGGCGGAACGGGCCGAACGCCGGGCCGCTGAAACCCGCGACGCGATTGACCGTGACGCGATTGACCGCGAAGCGGCCGAATGGGGCACCGGGGAGCCCGAGCTTGCGCCTGACGCCGCTGAGCCGCGCGAGCCCGTTGGCGGCATGGGGGAGGAAAAAGAGTTCCTCACCGAGCCCGATCAGCGAACGATCGACGAGATTTTGGGCGGGGGCCGCCCCGGTGCCGCTGACGAGGCGGTGCACGACCCGGACGATCTGCCCCGAATTACGCCGAAGGCACCGGCGAGCGTCTTACCCTCCATGATCCCAACCGTTGGGCCGGCAGAGACCGAGGCGCCCATGGTCGTCGACCAGCCCCTCGACCCGGCGATCGGCACCCTGCTGGGAGAGGCAGAGCGCCTTGCAGAGCGAGGCTTTCTGTCCCCCGGCAATACCCGGCCGCCGTTTATCATCGATGACGGAGGGCGGGCGCAATTCCGCACCAATGACGGCGGGCCCACCCTAACCGACCCCCTCGCCCCCTATGCCGACCTCGTCCGCTCGCGGTATCAAATGGTCGGCCAAGATGACCTCGGCTACAGCACGCTGCAGCATGTCGCCTTCGGCGGGAGCCACCGCGCGGTGGTGACGCTTATTCAGTCTACGGCGCTTGTCGATGAGGAAACCATCCGCATCGTGGATTATCGCGACGATCCGTGGAATGCCCTGTTGATGCAATTTGCCTACTTCATCGAGGATGGGCGGAACCGGCTTGGAGAGATCGAGGCGCTGAACGAGCAATTCGAGGTCATCCAATTCATCTCCACCACCTCCAGTGCCTCGGACATCTACTTGCATGGGCTTGGGCTGATGCATCCGGAGGCAACGGCGCAAGATTATGCCGGCCTGCTCGATGTGTTCGAGCGGGACTTCGATAAGGCGTCCGGCATCCTCGCCGAGAAGCTGGGCTCGAACTTCGATCCCTATTTCGGCCGGCCTCAAGGGTAAGGGGCGGAGGCTGAGGCGAACTGATTTGGCGCGGGGGCGCGCGATCCAGATGGGCGGTCAGGGCGCATTGCTGCAAGCGGCGCCCCAACTCCTTGATCGCCACCGCTGTTTGATCATCCTGCCTACTTGATCAGGGGCCCACCATCCGCGTCGGTGCACCAGGCCTCCAGATTTTGGCACCAGGCTTTCACACCCTCCGTCGCCGGATCATCAAAGATCGGTGCTGCGCACCCGGCCTCGATCATGGCGCTACCGATATTTCGGTCGCCGGCAACAAGCGACGCTGATCGGTAGCGGCCGGTTCGCGTCGCGCGCGGATTAACCAGGGCAACCTGCGATCCCGCCGGTATCAGGTGCTCTAAATAGTCGCGGGAGCGGTTGGCAGCGGCCAATTCTTGTTTCCACAGCCGCTCCCCGCAGGCCTTGCTGCGGAAACTTGTCTCCGGGGTATCGGCCCCGCCAACGACCAGAGAAACAATCTCCCCGGGCAGGCACCCGGCGAGGGACTCAAGCAGCTCGAAATGCACTGTATCGCCGTTCCAAATGCGATGAACTTTTGCCGCAACGGAGAGATCCTCCGTAGCCGATGCGTCTTGCGGGCTTAAAGCTGGCGTACAGAGGGACGTTTCCTCGGCATGTCCTGAGAGCTGGGCTGAAAAATTTAGCCCTCCCAAGATAAGCACGAGCCCAAACGCGATATAAGCAAGCCACCGCACGCCCTGACCTCCGATGAAACCAGTCACGACCCGTGAGAACCCCCATGCCATTCATTGAGTTTTGGTACGACTTTGCAAGCACCTATTCCTATCCGGCCGCGATGCGCTTTGAGGAGCGGGCCCGCGCGGCGCAATTGGAGGCGCGCTGGCGCCCGTTCTTGCTCGGTCCCGTCTTTGCCGGCCTTGGGTGGAACACCTCGCCGTTTAATTTACAGCCGGCCAAAGGCGCTTACATGTGGCGGGATATGGAGCGCGTTTGCGAGCGGCTAGGCCTTGCCTTCGGGCGCCCCGACCCCTTCCCGCAAAACAGCCTCCTTGTTGCGCGCCTGGCCATGACCTTCGACACGGATGAGGAGGTCGCGGCCTTTACCCGCCGGGTTTTCGAAGCCGAGTTCCGCGACGGCAGGTCCATCAGCGAACCGGAAACCTTAAACGCGGTTTTAGACGCGATGGGCGAGCCCACAGACCGGCTTGAGCGCGCACAAGAGACGGAGATCAAAGAGGCCCTCCGCAGCCGGACGGAAGACGCCGTAGCCGCTGGCATATTTGGCGCGCCGACCTTCCGAACAGCAGATGGGGAACTCTTTTGGGGGTTTGACCGCCTTGACGAGGCGCTGGGCTGGGCCAGGCAGCACCGATAACTCGACCAAGAGAGCCGCGGTGACCGTTAGCCGCGCAGGACACCGCCCGTGGCTTTTTCCACCGCCGCGATGACTTTTTTCATGACCGCGTCGATCTCATCATCGGTCAGGGTTTTGTCTTGGGGCTGAAGAGTAACGGAAAAGGCCACAGACTTTTTGCCCGGATCAATGCCGTCCCCCGCATAGAGATCGAAGATCGCCGCATCAACGATGAGCTTCTTGTCGGCGCCCCGGGCGGCCCGCAACAGCGTCTCCGCGGCAACGCCCTCGTCCACCAAAAACGCAAAGTCTTTTTCAAGCGCCATCAGATCCGGCAGGGCCAGGGGGCTACGGGCCGGGCCAGCTTTTCGTTTCGGCTCCGCAATATCTTCCAGAATGATCTCAAAGGCCGCGCCTTGCATCTTCAGCCCAAAGGCCTGCAGCACTTTTGGGTGCACGTCCCCAAACCGGGCCAAGGCCGCCTTGGGCCCTAGGCGCAGGTGCCCGGACCGACCGGGATGATACCAGCCCGGCGCATCGGCCGTCGCCTGGGCACTCAGCGCCGGCGCCCCAAGTTCACTCAACACGCTCAGCGCGTCGGCTTTTGCATCGTACACATCAGGCGCCCCACGAGCGCCGGCCCAATGCCGTCCGGCCTCTGCGAAACGCACACCGCCGATCATGGTGCGCTGATCGTCCGCCCCATCGCCGAGATAGACGGGCCCGATTTCAAACAGGGCCACCTCTTTGGCGCCCCGGTCCAGATTGGCCTTCACGGCGCCGAGCAAATTACACAAGACCGAGGGGCGCATGATGCTGAGCTCGGACGAAATTGGGTTGGCAAGGCTGAGGGCTGCAGCCCCGCCGCCAAAGGCCTCCGCCCAATCTGCCCGGGTAAAGGAATAGGTGACCGCCTCGTTGTATCCGCGCGATGCAAGCAAACGCCGCGCCCAACGCACCCGCTTTTGCCGCTCGGTCAGTACAGGACGGGCAATCGGGCTGAGGCGCGGCAGGGCAAGCCCCGGCAGATGCTCATAGCCGTGGATGTGGGCGATTTCCTCCACCAGGTCCGCCTCCCCCTCCACGTCAGGCCGCCAGCTCGGCACCGTCACCGACCACGTGTCGCCGGCGCCAGTTATCGCAAAGCCAAGCGCGGTCAGGATGTCGGCGCACCGGTCCGGGCTAAGATCCATGCCGGTAAGCGTCTTGACCCGGTCTGGCCGAAACTCGATGGTGTGCCGATCATGGGACGGGCTGCCGGCAACGGTCACGGTGCTCGCCTCCCCGCCGCACACCTCCAAGATGAGCCGCGTGGCAAGCTCAAGCCCCGGCTCGCAAAACAAGGGATCGACCCCGCGCTCGAACCGGTAGCGCGCATCGGAAACGATCCCTAGGCGCCGGCCCGTCCGGGCAATGACAATCGGATCAAAGAGCGCCGCCTCGATAAAGACATCGGTTGTCGCGTCCGTCGACCCGGAAGCCTCGCCGCCCATGATCCCGCCAAGCCCAAGCACCTGGGCCTCATCGGCGATAACGCACATGCTCTCGTCGACGTCATAGTCCTTGCCGTCGAGCGCCAAAAATCGCTCGCGCTGGCGGCCGTAGCGGGCCCCGATCGCGCCCTGCACCTTCGCCGCGTCGTAAACGTGGAGCGGACGCGCCCGATCATAGGAGACATAGTTTGTGATATCGACGAGGGCATTGATCGGCCGCAAGCCGATGGCCTGGAGCTTGCGTTGTAGCCATGCGGGGCTCGGGCCGTTCTTGACGCCCCGCACCACCCGCCCGGCAAACATCGGGCAGGCGGGGGGCTGGCCTTGCGGGAAATCGAGCGTGATGGTGATGGGGCAAGCGAATGTGCCCGCCACCGGCTCAACCGGCTTTGTGACCAAGCGGCCAAGCCCTGCAGCCGCCAAATCCCGGGCAATGCCGTCGACCCCGTTCCAGTCCGGGCGATTGGGCGTCACCTCAAAATCGATGACCGGATCGTCAAGACCCATGACATCGGCCATGGGCGCGCCAATTGGCGTGTCCGTGGGCAGATCGATGATGCCTTCATGCTCGTCCGACAGGCCCATCTCCCGCTCCGAGACCAGCATGCCATTGCTTTCGACACCGCGGATTTTCGCCTTTTTGAGCAAAAGATCGGTCCCCGGAACAGTCGAGCCGACGGGGGCGAACACGCCTTTTAGGCCGGCCCGCGCATTGGGCGCGCCGCAGACGACCTGCAGGCGCTCCGTCCCCGTATCGACGGTACAGACCTTGAGTTTGTCCGCATCGGGATGGGGCGTTGCCTCAAGGATTTCTGCGGTCTTGAAGGGCGCGAAGAGCGTGCTGGGGTCATGGACATGCTCCACCTCAAGCCCAATGCGCACCATGCCATCGACCAGCGCATCCAGATCCGCGCTCGTCTCCAGGTGCTCGGCCAGCCAGGACCGGGTGAATTTCATCGGCTAAGCCCCCCGGCAAGGCTCGGAAGATCGAGCGGGCGGAAGCCATAATGGCGCAGCCAGCGCACATCCGCCTCGAAGAAGGGCCGCAAATCGGGGATGGCGTATTTGAGCATCGCCAGACGATCGACGCCCATGCCAAAGGCAAATCCCTGGTGCGTTTCCGGATCGACCCCGACTGTGCGCAAGACATTGGGATGCACCATGCCGCAGCCTAAAATCTCCAGCCAGCCGCCGTCTTGGCGCGCCACATCCATCTCCGCCGAAGGCTCCGTAAACGGAAAGAAATGCGGGCGAAACCGGGTTGCCACATCGTCTTGCTCGAAAAACGCCCGAACGAAGGCCTCAAGACAGCCTTTGAGGTGGCCCATATGGGTTTCGGTGTCGATCACCAGCCCCTCTACCTGATGGAACATCGGTGTGTGGGTTTGGTCGCTGTCACAGCGATAGGTCCGCCCTGGCGAGATGACCCGGATCGGCGGGGCCGTCCGCTCCATATGGCGGATTTGCACCGGGCTAGTATGGGTGCGGAGCAACTTGCGTGTCCCATCCTCGCCTGGCTCAAAAAAGAATGTGTCGTGCATCTCCCGGGCCGGGTGGTTGGCCGGAAAATTAAGCGCTGTGAAATTATAGAAATCGGTTTCGATGTCCGGGCCTTCGGCGATCGCAAAGCCCATATCGGAGAAAATCGCCAAAATCTCGTCCATCACCTGGGACACAGGATGGACCGTACCCGTCCTTACGCCCTCTGGCATCAAGGTGATATCGACCCGGTCTTTCTCAAGCCGCTCGGCAAGCGCCGCATCCGCAAGGGCGGTTTTTTTGGCCGCGATGGCATCTGTCAGCGTGGCTTTCAGGCCATTGAGCCGGGGGCCCATCACCTGGCGTTCCTCGGCCGTCATTTTGCCGAGGTCCTTCATCCGAAGGCTGACGGAGCCCTTTTTGCCGAGCGCCCCGATACGGATCGCCTCAAGCGCATCCTCGCTTGGCGCCGCCTCGATATCGGCCTTGATCGCGGCCTCCAACCCATCGAGCGATGTTGGATCCTCGGTCATGGTACCATCGTAAGGAATGAGGCGGTCAGCACCTGACCGCAGATATGAAAACGCAGGCGGGAACGCCCGGGGGCCCGTCCCACCTTAGGCCGCAGCCATGCCGGTTGGTTGGCCCGCAGCCTCCAGTGCCGCGCGCGCCTCATCCACGAGCGCCTTAAACGCTTCGGGCTCGCGAACAGCGATGTCAGCAAGGATTTTGCGGTCGACTTCGATACCGGCCCGGGACAGCCCGTTGATGAACCGCCCATAGGTCATGCCATGGGCCCGCACTGCCGCATTGATCCGCTGGATCCACAGGGCACGGAACTTCCGCTTACGTACCCGGCGGTCGCGATAGGCGTACTGGCCCGCCTTCTCCACCGCCTGGTTGGCGACGCGAAAGGTGTTTTTGCGCCGGCCATAATAGCCTTTGGCTTCTTTGATGACTTTGCGATGACGCGCATGAGCGGACGTGCCGCCTTTGACCCGTGCCATGATCTCGCTCCTGAAATGTGTCGCTTGGCTGTAGCGCCGGCCGCAAAGGGCCTCGGCGCCACGCGCGCCCGCCGGTTAGGCGTAGGGCAGAAACTTTTTTACGATCCGCGCATCCTGATCTTTCAGGATGGTGGTTCCCCGCTGCTGGCGAAGCTGCCGATTTGATCGCTTGATCATGCCGTGGCGTTTGCCCGCCTGGCCGGCGCGCACTTTGCCGCCCGCCGTCACGCGAAAGCGCTTCTTGGCACCGCTTTTCGTCTTCATTTTGGGCATTTCAATCTCCTCTAGAGCCGTATGCTCCGCCGGCAACAAAGGATGGGGGGGCCCATGCCTCGCGGCGGGATGGCCTGCCCCGGTATGCCCGTCATGACCGGGCAGGCCTTGCGAAAGGCGGTGGAAATAGCCGGTTTGCCCCGGAATTGCAAGGCGTGTAGCGCCTCCACCGCCGGTGGGCCCTGCTGGGCAACCTTGCAACGAGGCGCGGGGGCGTGCGACGTCTGTTTAGGCCTGCTTGTGGCCCCTTTGCGAGGATACCAAGACCCTGACCCGCGACCAAAAATCGGATACGCCGCGGCCCCAGAACGAGGCGGGCCCGGCCGAGCCGACCGACCGGCCGGGCGACACCGTCCGGCCGAGCGGTGTCAGCCCCGCCATGCCCTCCGCAGAACACCACGCCGATATTTTTCGCCATATTCGCGACGCGCACCAACGCGAACTCGCCGAGGATTATGTTGAGCTCATTGCCGACTTGATCGATGAAACCGGCGAGGCGCGGCTTGTGGATGTGGCGCACCGGCTTGGGGTTACCAAAGCGGCCGCCTCAACCACGATTGCGCGCCTTAAACGAGACGATCTGGTGATCGCCGAGCGCTATCGCTCTTTGCGCCTCACGGGCCAGGGCCGCGCACTCGCCGAAGAGTGCAAACGCCGGCACGACATCGTGTACCGCTTCTTGCGCGCCCTCGGCGTATCGGAGGCGACCGCCTATATCGATTCCGAGGGCATGGAGCACCACATCTCAGCTGAGACGCTGGCCCTCATGAAGGCGTTTTTAAAGCAGCGTTGACCGGGGGGCCGGAGCGGCGCACTCTCCTGACGCGAGTGCCAAAAAAAGAGCTTTATGTCGCTGGGAGGGTGCGATGTCGGGACCGGTGGAGGCCGCTGAGGAGGCGGCCCACAAAGCGCGTGAGACCGTCAAATTCCTAAGTTGCGGAACGCCGATCGATGCGTGGTTTTACGCCCCGCCGGAAGGCGCGCCGGCGCCGGCGATCCTGATGGCCCATGGCATGACTTGCGTCAAAGATCAGTATCTTGACGATTACGCCCAGCGCTTTAACGCGGCCGGTTATGCGGTTCTGGTGATCGATTATCGGTTTCTCGGCGCCTCGGGCGGTGAGCCCCGCGGACTTGTTATCCCCGCCAACCAACACGACGATCTGCGCGCGTCCCTTCAATGGCTCACCGACCACCCCGCCGTCGATGCAGCGCGGATCGGCCTGTGGGGCTTTTCCTATTCTGGCGGCCACGTCATCCAAATGGCGGCGCTCGACCCACGGGTCAAAACGGTTGTGTCGCTTGCCCCGGCCACTGACGTGCTGGCGCAATTCGGGATTTTGGCCGGCAAAGACGGCCTGGCGGACCTGCTTGCCGCGGTCACGGCCGAGCAAATGCCGCGCATCCTTGGGGCGCCGG
>JBCDJA010000085.1:0-8626 GCA_038748465.1 Pseudomonadota bacterium | reverse complement strand
GCCAGTTTTTGTGGATGAAGGGGGAGTTTTTGGTTGGGTCCATAGGGGCCTCGGCAAGCGACATGCGCTTCTCCACGTGGGGCGTTGGGGAGGGATGGGGCCGTGTCAGACCCGGCGGCGTTTCGGCGGACGGCACCCGTTATGGGGGATCGGCGTGACGTCGCGGATCGACGTAATCGTAAAGCCAACGGCTTGCAGGGCCCGCAAGGCCGATTCCCGCCCAGAGCCGGGCCCGCGGACCTGCACTTCCAGAGTTTTCATGCCGTGCTCTGCAGCCTTGCGTCCGGCGTCTTCGGCGGCGACCTGAGCAGCGTAGGGCGTCGATTTGCGCGAGCCCTTAAAGTCCTTTGCGCCGGCAGACGACCAGGAAATCGCATTGCCTTGAGCGTCGGTAATCGTGATCATCGTGTTATTGAAAGAGGCGGTCACATGCGCGACGCCCGATGAGATGTTTTTGCGCTGTTTGCGGCTGACTTTTGTTTTATCGCGCGCCATGAGGGGCACCTTTTCAAAATCTCACGATCCCGGCAGCACACTGAATGTGGCATCCGCATACGGAGGGAGGTGTGGATGTGGTTTATTTCTTCTTGCCGGCAATTGGCTTTGCTTTGCCCTTGCGCGTCCGCGCATTGGTCTTTGTGCGCTGACCGTTTACTGGCAGCTGCCGGCGATGGCGCAAGCCGCGGTAGCACCCTAGGTCCATCAGCCGCTTCACGTTCATAGCGACTTCCCGGCGAAGGTCCCCCTCCACCATGTAATCGGCATCGATGACTTCCCGGATTTGGATGACCTCCGCATCGGTCAGCTGATGCACTCGCCGCTCCGGCGGGATGCCGACCTTGCTCACGATCTCATTTGCCTTTGAAGATCCGATGCCGTGAATATACGTCAAAGCTATGGGCACCCGCTTGGCAGTCGGGATGTTGACGCCCGCAATACGAGCCACGCGTTTTCTCCTTCGGCGACCGGGTCGCCAGATTAGATGCGGCGACCGGGCCGCCCGTTCTCGTTCGGCGATGGGCCTCGCCAGGTGTCGTTAGGCGATAATCCCTGCCAGATTGCTTCGCTATCCGTCCAGCCGCTGCGTCACGAAAGCCTTAGGACCCGTCTCAAACCGACCCCTAGGCGGCGCGCGCGGCACGCATCTTCCGTACTAGAATTGAAGGTCGCGGAGTATAGTCCGGCGCCCTGCCCTGTCAACTCGAAAGGCGACCCTATTCGCCGCCTTTTGCCTCATAAATCTTGGTCAAAACCGCATCGATTTCCGCTGTGACCTCATCAATTCCCGCCATCCCGTCGATAACGTTCAACTTGCCCTGGGCTTTGTAATAGGGAAGCAGCGGGGCGGTCTGCTCGTGATACACCGCAAGGCGTTTTTTGAGGGTTTCTGCATTGTCGTCGGCCCTTGCGCCACCTGATTCGGCCGCCCGTTTTTCGATCCGCGCCAGCAGAGCCGCGTCGTCGACGGCAAGCTGGATCACCGCATCGATCTCAGCGCCCTTGCCTTTGAGCATTACATCAAGCGCCTCGGCCTGGGCGACGTTGCGGGGGAAGCCATCAAGCAGGAAGCCTTTTGCACAATCGGGCTGATCGATTCGCGCTTCGATCAGCGAGACGACGATCTCGTTGGGCACAAGCTCGCCCCGCTCCATGATGTCTTTGGCCTTCTTGCCGATGTCGGACCCTTCAGCCACGGCCGCGCGGAGCATGTCGCCGGTGGACAATTGCGTGCAGCCCCATTTGGTTTCGAGCCGTTCAGCTTGGGTCCCCTTACCGGCCCCTGGGGGGCCAAGAAGAATGATGTTCATCGTTTGCTTCCCCTTAGCTTGGCCTTCTTGATGAGACCCTCATATTGGTGCGCGAGCAGGTGGCTTTGGATCTGCGCAACGGTGTCCATGGTGACCGTTACGACGATTAGCAAGGAGGTTCCCCCAAACTGAACCGGAATGCCCGACCGAGAGGCATAGAGGAACTCGGGCACAAGGCAGACAAAGGTGAGATAGAGCGCGCCGACCACCGTTAGCCGGGTCAGCACATAATCGAGATATTCCGCGGTCTTCTTGCCGGGGCGAATGCCGGGCACGAAGCCGCCGTATTTTTTGAGATTGTCTGCCGTGTCCTCCGGATTGAACACAATCGCGGTGTAGAAAAAGCAGAAGAAGATAATCCCGGCAGACAGCAGCAGCATATAGGTCCAAGACCCATGGCCGAGATAGGCCGCGGTGGTTTGCAGCCATTCCGGCCCGCCGCCTTGGGCTGAAAACCCAATCATCGTCGCTGGCAGGAGCAGGATCGATGTCGCGAAGATCGGCGGGATAACGCCGGCGGTATTGAGCTTTAGCGGCAGGTGCGAGCTCTCGCCGCCATACATGCGATTGCCGACCTGGCGTTTTGGATACTGGATCAGGATCCGGCGCTGGGCGCGTTCCATGAACACGATGAAGGCGAAGAGGCCAATCAACAGCAGCAGGAAGAGCACGATCACAACGCCGCCGATCTGCTCGCCCTGGGCCAGGATCTGAAAGAGGTTGCGGGGAAGCTCGGCGATGATGCCGGCAAAAATCAGCAGTGAAATACCATTGCCGACACCGCGGGCGGTAATGCGCTCACCCAGCCACATCAGAAAGATCGTGCCCCCGACGAGGGTGATGACCGTGGAGGGAATAAAGAGCGTGGCCCCCTCATTTACAAAGCCCGAGCTTTGCAGGAAGGCGGCCGCAGCATAGGCCTGCACCGATGCCAGTGCCACGGTAAGGTACCGCGTATACTGGTTCATCTTCTTGCGGCCCTGCTCGCCTTCCTTTTTGAGCTGCTCAAGGGTCGGCGAGACCGTCGTCATCAACTGCATGATGATCGACGCCGAGATGTACGGCATGATGTTGAGCGAGAAGATCGCCGACCGGCCTAACGCCCCGCCCGCGAACATATCCAGCATGCCCAGGATGCCCATTGTGCCGGGCTGCTCGTAGGACCGAATGATCACTGCCGGGTCGATGCCTGGAAGGGGGATGTAGGTGCCGATCCGATAGACGACCAAGGCCAGCAACGTGAACAGAATGCGCTGCTGTAGCTCGGTCGCCTTCGCAAAGGCCGAGAAATTGATATTGGATGCTAACTGCTCGGCGGCCGAAGCCATACGAACGCCTCCTTGGATCGTTTGGCCGCGCGATTCGCGCAGAACACCATCCCATGGTTTGGTGTCAGACGGCCCCTTTGATGGAGCCCGTCTCCGTTCGTCATCCCCAACCGCTCGGTTTTAGGCCGATTGACGCCATAACCGAAGAGACCACATGTCGCGACGGGATGCGCGCCGACTTTATTTAAGCGGGTTCGCCCGCTTTATCCGTCGCTGCGCCCTCTGCCGGGTCGCTCTTTTTGGGCGGGCTAAGCTTGATTGTCCCGCCGGCTTTTTCAATGGCCTCGACGGCCGGCTTAGAGGCACCCGTCACTTCAAAGGTCGCCGCCGAGGTGAGCTCGCCCTTGGCTAGGATCCGCACCCCATCGCGCGCGCGGCGAAGAACGCCAGTGTCGACCAAAATCTTTTCGGTAATCGGCGCGCTGGCATCGAGCTTACCTGAATCAATCGCGGCCTGCAGCTTGCCCAGGTTGACTTCGACAAACCGTAAGCGGTTGGGCTTGTTAAAGCCGCGCTTGGGCAGACGCATATGGATGGGCATTTGCCCGCCTTCAAAGCCCTTGATGGCAACGCCGGATCGGCTCTTCTGGCCTTTTACTCCGCGGCCGGCGGTTTTGCCCTTGCCAGACCCGATGCCGCGGCCAACCCGCATGCGGGATTTTCGCGCGCCTGGACGGTCGCTGAGCTGATTGAGTTTCATGGTCTTTCTCCCGGCGCTTGGGTTGCGCCTTTCTCAGGCCTACCGGCTAAGGTGACCCTGGCCGCTCAGGCGCCCCCTTTATCATCGTCGAGCACCTCAACGAGATGGGAAACCTTATTGATCATTCCCCGTACGGAGGGGGTGTCTTCTAACTCCCGAACGCGGCCCATCTTGTTGAGTCCGAGCCCAATTAGGGTCGCGCGTTGGTCGGCGGGACGGCGAATGGGGCTGCCGGTTTGGCGCACCCTGACCGTTTTTTTCCCCGAAGCAGCTGGTGTTTCGCTCATTTTCTTGGATTCCTATTAAGGCCCAGGTCAGTCGGTGCTGGCCATGGGATCGCTCACGCCGTCCTGACGACGGGCCACCAGATCGCCGACCTTCATGCCACGCTTCGCGGCGACCATGCGGGGGCTGACGATCCGTTCAAGCGCATCGAATGTGGCGCGGACCATATTGTAGGGATTGGACGAGCCGAGGGATTTGGCCACCACATCCTGAACGCCCAGGGTTTCAAAGACCGCGCGCATCGGCCCCCCGGCGATGATGCCGGTGCCTGGAGGCGCGGCGCGCAACAACACCTTGCCTGCCCCATGGCGGCCTTCCACATCGTGATGGAGCGTGCGGCTCTCGCGCAGGGGAACACGGATGAGACCGCGTTTTGCGCTTTCGGTTGCCTTGCGGATGGCTTCCGGCACCTCACGGGCCTTGCCGTGCCCGAAACCGACGCGGCCGCTTTGATCGCCCACCACAACGAGGGCGGCAAAGCCGAACCGGCGCCCGCCTTTTACCACCTTCGCAACCCGGTTGATGTGCACCAGCTTGTCGACAAATTCGCTGTCCTGATCGTCGCGATCTCGTGACTCTCGCGCCATGCGCTTATTCCCTTTGCTGGCCAACCCCTGGCCCTTTGGTTATCGACCCTTGGTGTTTGACCCTTGGTGTTCGGCCCTTAGCTCTCGACCTGGGGTCTTGGCCCGGCGACCGGTGCCGGGTATTGCCCGCCCGTGCGCCCAAGCCCAACCCGTTAAAAGTCCAAACCCGCCTCACGGGCGGCATCGGCAAGGGCCTTCACCCGGCCATGAAACATATATCCGCCGCGATCGAACACGACGGTCTTGATGCCTTGATTAATCGCCCGCTCGGCCACGCGTTTGCCAACAGCGCTGGCAGCGCCTTGGGTCCACCCCCGCTTTTCCGGCTCGCCCGTGTCTTTATCAAGGGTCGAGGCCGAGGCGATTGTCACGCCGGCCACGTCGTCAATGACCTGGGCGTAAATGTGCTTACCAGACCTGAAGATCGACAACCGCGGCCGGCCTGTCGACTTCTTGCGCAAGGTGTTACGCACGCGGCGTTTGCGCCGTTCAAAGAGTTTTCGCGCCGATGCCATTGTGGCACCCCCTACTTCTTCTTACCTTCCTTACGGAAGATAAATTCATCTTTGTACTTCACACCCTTGCCCTTGTAGGGCTCCGGTGGGCGATAGGACCTGATTTCCGAGGCGACTTGACCCACAAGCTGCTTATCAGCGCCAGAAATGGTGACCTCGGTCGGTTTTGGTGTGGCGATTTGAACGCCGTCCGGCACCTTGTAGATCACATCGTGACTGAAGCCGAGATTGAGCTGCAGGTCCTTGCCCTTCATTTGGGCCCGATAGCCGACACCGTTAATCTCAAGTTCCTTCGTAAACCCGTTCGACACGCCTTCGATCATATTCGCGATCAACGTGCGTTGCATGCCCCACATGGCGCGCGAGCGTTTGCTGTCGTCCTTGGGGGTTACTTGGATCACCCCCTCATCGAAGGACACCGACACGTCCTCGACCGTCTTAAGGCTCAGTTCGCCCTTCGGGCCCTTCACCTTGACAGCCCCCCCATCAACGCTGGCCGTAATCGCCTTGGGGACCTCGATCGGCTGTTTGCCAATTCGTGACATTGTTTTCTCCGTTGCGAGATCGTCAGTAGACCTGACAGAGGATCTCACCGCCGACATTCAGATCGCGAGCCCGCGCATCCGACATCACCCCCTGGGGCGTCGAGATGATGGAAATACCAAGCCCGTTGCGCACGCGCGGCAAATCGCCGACGCTTGAATAGACCCGGCGACCAGGCTTTGAGACGCGTTGAATGCGGCTAATAACCGGCTCGCCTTCGTAATATTTGAGATGGATTTCAAACTCAGGAAACGCGCCTTCTTTCTCTGTACGCGAATACCCCCTGATGAACCCTTCCTCCTCCAGCACATCAAGGACCCAGCCCCGCAGCTTCGATGCCGGAGAGGCCACCGTGGAGCGGCCCCGCATTTGTGCATTGCGGATGCGGGTGATCATGTCGCCGACGGGATCTGTGACTGCCATGCGCCCCTCCTTACCAGCTCGATTTGACCATGCCGGGGATTTGCCCCTTGGACGCTAATTCCCGCAACGTCACGCGCGACATGCGAAGCTTGCGGTAATAGCCTCGCGGCCGTCCGGTGACATCGCAGCGGTTGTTAATCCGCGTCGGCGAGGAGTTGCGCGGTAGCTCGGCAAGCTTCATCCGCGCTGCAAAACGCTCCTCGGCCGGCAAGTCTTTATTGTCGGCGATCTCCCGCAGGCGCGCGCGCCGGCTCGCATATTGTTTTGCAAGACGTTCCCGCTTTCTGTTGCGGGCAATCATGCTCTTCTTGGCCATCCAACCCTCCGGCTGACGTTATCCGTTGACGGTCAGTTCGTGAACGGAAAATTGAAATGCTTCAGCAGCGCCTTGGCCTCGGCGTCGGTCTGAGCGGTTGTACAAATGATGATGTCAAGACCCCACATGCTATCGACCTTGTCATAGTCGATCTCGGGGAAGACGATGTGCTCCTTGAGACCCATCGCAAAATTGCCACGGCCATCAAAGCTCTTGCCATTCAGGCCACGGAAATCACGCACACGCGGCAGAGCGATCGTGACCAGCCGGTCGACGAACTCAAACATCCGGTCTCGGCGCAAGGTGACCTTGGCACCAAGCGGCATCTGCTCGCGCACCTTAAACCCAGCGATGGATTTTTTTGCCCGCGTGATGACCGGCTTTTGACCGGCGATCAACGCCAAATCGTTTGCAGCAGCCTGAACTTTCTTGGTGTCGTTCACCGCCTCGCCGATGCCCATATTCAACACGACCTTCTCAAGCTTCGGCACCTGATGACTGTTTTGGTACTGAAACTCCTCACGCATCGTTGCGGCGATGCGATCGTTATAGTCGCGCTTGAGGCGCGGGACGTAACGGTCGGCCTCAGACATCGATCACTTCTCCAGATTTCTTCGCAAAACGGACTTTGCGGCCGTCCTCAAGCGTTTTGTAGCCCACCCGCGTCGGCTCACCCGTGCTTGGATCGACGTGAGCCAAATTGGACAGGTGGATCGCCGCTTCCTTTGAGATGATGCCGCCCTGGTCCATCTGGGTGGGGCGGGTGTGCCGCCGAACCACATTCACCCCTTGCACAATCGCCCGGTTTTGGGTTGGCAACATCTTCAGGACTTCGCCTTTAAGGCCCTTATCGCGCCCGGTGAGGACGACGACCTTATCGCCTTTTTTGATTTTGAATTTCGCTGCCATGGCCTTAAAGCACCTCCGGCGCGAGGGAGACGATCTTCATGTGACCGCGCCCGCGCAGCTCGCGCGTCACTGGCCCGAAGATCCGTGTCCCAATCGGTTCTTGGTTATTGTTGATCAGCACGGCCGCATTGGTATCAAAGCGAATGACGCTGCCATCGCCCCGGCGCACGCCTTTTGTCGTCCGGACGATCACGGCCTTGAGCACCTGGCCTTTCTTCACTTTACCGCGCGGGATCGCCTCTTTAACGCTGACGACAATAATGTCGCCGATCGAGGCGTATTTGCGCTTGGCCCCGCCGAGCACCTTGATGCATTGCACCCTTTTGGCGCCGGAATTATCGGCCACATCCATATTGGATTGCATCTGGATCATGTCAGGCGCTCCCCTCGGGGGCGGCATCGGCCTGGCTGGCGCCACCCGCTCCGGCCGCGCCACCAACCATGACCTTTTCAAGAACTTGCCAGCGTTTGCGTTTTGAATAGGGGCTGCACTCCTCAATGCGCACGATATCACCGGTGGCGAATTTATTGTCCGCATCGTGAGCATGATAGCGCTTGGATTTCCGCACGGTTTTTTTCAGGAGCGGATGGGTGAAACGACGTTCGACCAAGACGACAACGGTCTGGTCGTTTTTGTCGCTCACGACAGTTCCCTGCAAAATTCGTTTCGGCACGTCTTATCTCCTTTATGCAGGGCCGGTCTGAGCCTTGGCTCCCTGCTTGCCCGCATCCGGGCGGCATCTCTTAATCTGCCTTAAACCTCGCTTGCGGCTTGCACCCGCGCCCGCTCGCTCATCAAGGTTTGAACCCGTGCGATGGTGCGCCTGACAAGACGCATACGGGCCGTATTCTCAAGTTGTCCGCTCGCCTGTTGAAAGCGCAAATTGAACGCCTCTTTTTTCAGCTTCAAAAGCTCATCAGACAGCTGATCGTCACTCAGATCTCTCAATTCAGAAATCTTCATTGCTCTATCCTCGGGCGCTAGACGCCCTTGACTCACGCCCGCTTACGCGTCGATCCGTGTTACGACCTTGGTTTTGACCGGCAGTTTCGCCGATGCGAGCCGCAACGCTTCGCGCGCAACGACGTCCGGCACACCGTCAATCTCGAACATGATCCGCCCAGGTTTGACCTTCGCGACCCAATATTCGGGCGAGCCCTTACCCTTACCCATGCGCACTTCCGTCGGCTTTTTGCTGACAGGCACATCGG
>JBCDJA010000084.1:0-8674 GCA_038748465.1 Pseudomonadota bacterium | reverse complement strand
ATCGAGCACGCGCGCTGAATGGGTAAGGGCGCCCACCGAGATCACGTCAACGCCCGTCTCGGCAATCGCGCGGACGGTTTCAAGGCTCACCCCGCCGGAGGCCTCGGTGATCGCGCGGCCGGCGATGCGTGAGACCGCCGCGCGCAGCGTCTCCAGATCCATATTGTCAAGCAGGATCACATCGGCGCCTTGGTCGGCGGCTTCGCTCGCTTGCTCTAGGGTATCGGCCTCAACCTCGAGGGTGACCGTGTGGCCGACCTCGGCCCGCACCCGCGCGAGTGCCTCGGCAATCGAGCCGGCGACCGCAATGTGATTGTCTTTGATCATCACCGCGTCATCGAGCCCGAAGCGGTGGTTGCGCCCACCGCCGGCGCGCACGGCGTATTTCTCGAACAGTCGAAGACCGGGCGTCGTTTTGCGCGTACACGCGATCCGGGTCGGCAAGCCTTCAAGCTTTGCGACATAGGCCGCGGTGAGGGTGGCGATGCCGCTCATGCGACCAAAAAAGTTGAGCGCCACCCGCTCACCGGTCAGCAGGCTGCGTGCCGGACCCATGAGGGTTGCGGCAGGCGTGTTTGCGGCGACTGTCGTCCCATCTGCCAGATGCCGCGCGATTGTGACGGCCGGATCAAGGAGGCGGAAGACGGTACTCACCACGTCAAGGCCGGCAAGGGTGCCAGCCTCGCGTATCGTGAGGGAGGCTTGTGCCGTCTGATCGGGCGGGAAGAGCGCTGCACTCGTGATGTCGCCGGCGCGGCCCAGATCCTCTTGGAGGGCTGCCCGCACGACATCATCGATCAGCAGGGGGTGCAACGGCGGCGGAGGCGAGGCTGGTGGGCGCGCCTCCGCAGGTCCTGTTGCCGACTTTGCCGACGGGGCCGGCATAGGGCGGCCTTACTCTGCCGCGATGGACGAGACCGCACCGGCGGCCCGGACCGAGTCTTTGCTCTCGATCGGCACGTGTTTCTCGGCAGGGTCGGCCGCGAAGTCGTAGGGCCCTGCAGCCTTTCCGAGCTTCAGATTGACCATCCGTTCCACCGAGCGACGGGCGCGGACCGCGACATCCTCCGGGATCACCACTTCATGGGTCATCGTCTCAAGCGAGGTGAGGATGTTATCGAGCGAGATGCGCTTCATGTGCGGACACAGATTACACGGCTTGGTGAACTCCACATCCGGGCACTCGACCGCCACATTGTCGCTCATCGAACACTCGGTCACCATCACCACTTTCGGCGGACGCTCTTTGTGCACATAGCCGATCATCGCGGCGGTGGACCCGGCAAAATCCGATTCGGCGATCACATCCGGCGGGCATTCCGGGTGGGCCAGCACAACCACGCTCGGGTCGTTTTCCTTCAGGGTGCGGATCTCTTCGCCGGTGAATTGTTCGTGCACCTCGCACTCACCCTTCCAGGTGATGATCCGAACCTTAGTTTGGGCGGCCACATTGCGCGCCAGATATTGGTCCGGCACCATGATCACCGTGTCAACGCCAAGGCTTTCAACGACTTGCACGGCATTGGAGGACGTGCAGCAGATATCGCATTCGGCCTTCACATCGGCTGACGTGTTGACATAGGTCACCACCGGGATGCCGGGATATTTGGCTTTGAGAAGCCGCACATCCTCGCCCGTAATGGAGGAGGCGAGCGAGCATCCCGCGCTCATATCCGGGATCAGCACTGTCTTGCTCGGGCTTAACAGCTTTGCCGTCTCAGCCATAAAGTGCACGCCAGCCTGCACGATGATATCGGCGTCGGTATTGGCGGCCTCTTTGGCAAGTTGCAGCGAGTCGCCCACGAAATCGGCAACGCCGTGGAAGATCTCCGGCGTCTGATAATTGTGCGCGAGAATGACTGCATTTCTGCGTTTCTTCAGTTCATTGATCGCCTTGATCTTTGGCGCGAAGAACGGCCATTCGATCGGCGGTATCACATGTTTCACGCGCTCATAGAGCGGGGCCATCTCTGCGGCGAGCTCTGGCGTGTAGGTTAGATCGTAGGCGGGAGCCTCTGCCCCTGGGGCCAGAGTGCCTGATTGACGTTGGGCCAAATGCGGCATCTTTTTCAGGAACGGCTTGTCCATGCGGGACTGAGGGGCGGTTTTCGGTCTGATGTCGAGTTCCATGTCCGTCTCCGTGATCCGGTTGTTTCCACCGGTTTTATGCTCAACTTGAGCATATATGGGGCCTTAAAAGAGGCCGATCAAGGGCTCCGACCCGATCAGCGATGATTTATGCTAGATATGAGTATAAGCGGCTGTCAACGGGTAAAGTTACCCATGGGTCCGCTGTCACAGGATTGGACCATAGAGCCCATACCGCTCTTGCCGCAGCGTGTTTTGGCACCACGCGACAGTGTCTTTCCTTATCGCTTTGAAATCGTAGCTGAAAATCGGACGCCTGCGGAAAGCCTCTCCAACAAAACCTCCCGGCGAAAGCGATATCGCGCCGCCGGCCGCCCGCCGGTCTGAGTGGAAATATCCCCGGTGGTCTCCACAAGCCCGCTCTTTTCGACAAACCGACGAAAGTTTTGTTTGTGGAGCCGGACACCGGAAATCGCCTCCACAACCCGCTGCAGTTCAAACAGGGTGAAGGTTGGAGGCATCAACTCAAACACAACGGGACGGTATTTGAGCTTACCGCGCAGCCGGCTCATCGCGGTTGCAAGGATGCGCCGGTGATCGAACCGCATCGGCAGCCCTAAGGGGCGTTCGGGGGTATCGGGCCGGGGGCCCCGATCCCGCGCTGCCTCGTAAACGAGCCCTGCTTCGTAGAGCAACTCATATCGGTCGAGGACTTTCTCCTCGTCCCAAGCGATCCCGTCAGACCCGAAGCATAAGGCCGCTCGCTCTCTTTTGTGGTCGCGCTCGGGTCCCATTTCCGCCCGCTCGGCCCAGCGAATAAGGGCCGGGCGAATGACCTCGGCCAGAACCGGCGGCTCGGTGTCGCGCCAGTCTTCCCACGGAAAATATCGGTACCAATCTTCCCAGGACGCCAAGGGCGCCGGGTCATCGGAAACGCGGTTGGTAAGGGCGAGGTAGCCGACTGAAATAATCCGCGGGCCGCCGCCAAATTCAAATTCGCGGCCCCGATCGCCGAAGGTGTAAAGTTGCTCTGCATACCCCAATTGCAAATCGGTTTGTTCGGCCACCCATTGCCGAAGGCCGCTATCTAAGGTGCGGTGGCGATGGGGCTCGAAGGGACCGAAGGGCAGACCCGGGATGCCCTGATCCTCGCGGCCGGCCTCGGCGTTCGAGACGGTTTCGTCATACCGCACCGTCATCACCAGTGGCTTGTCCTCGTCCACCCCGACAATCGCCGCATTCAGACCGACTTTGACCGTCGTCTCGGCCGCACTGGCCTCCCAGGGATTGGCTCCCTGTTCCCGCGGGCTGCTCTCCCGCGATGCCGGACGGTGCTTGGCGTTTGGATGGCTCATGCCTGCAAGGGATCCGGAAGCGGCAGACAAAAAGGCGGGCCTTCCATCATCAGCGCCGCGGGCGTCAAATTTTTGACCGCCGTAGTGAGGCGCCCCTCAAGTTCCAGCGCCTCATCGGCATACTGAATAAGAAGGGGGTTTGGGCTTGCATGGGGCGCCGCCTTGCGCAGGGCTTTGGCGTGGGCCTCTACATCCCGCCCCCCAGACAAAGAGCACAGGATGGTGAGGGCCGTCGCCGTGGAGCGGCTGATCCCAGCCCAACAATGCACCACCAGGGGGCTTTGCCGGTCCCAGCCATCGGCGAAGGTCAGAATATCGTCGATATGCTGACGCTGCGGCTCGATGCAATCGAACATTGGCCGGGCGACATCGTTGATCCCGATCCGAAGGTGGTTGGCGGGATCGACGCCTTGGGGCGTCGGCTTGGCATCTTCCGGATTGAGCAGGGTGATGACATGGCGGGCGCCTGTCTCTGCCACCACGCGCTCAAGGGCCGAGAGCGAACAGACGTGGATCATAAAAGCGTTCCTTTCGCCCAGGCGCGAGCCTGGTCGGGGGTCGGTCCATTAAGGTCCTCGCCGGCCCGGGAGCGGCTCTGATCGAGCGCGGCGATGAGCGCGTGAAACCGAGCGAGAAAGGCGCTGTGTGCCTCTTTTGCAGGCAAGGGCACCAAGGTGCGGGTAAGACCGCGGGGCTCGCCAAAAAAAGACTGGGCCTCTTCTATTGAAAACCCGGCAAGTTGTGTCGCTTCGAAATAGGCCGCAACCGTATCGGCCCGTTTGATGAGCGCTTTAACGTCCCGCGGCAAGCTCGCTGGCAAACCGAAGCGCACATGAATGGCGCTTTCAAGCCGTGCCTCAAAGGCTTTGTAGTCAAGGCCCACGGCGGTCTTAAACGGGCTGATCAGGTCGCCGATGACGTATTCCGGCGCGTCATGCAGCAGAGCCGCCAGGCGCCAGGCCGGGTCCCATCCAGGCTGCAAGTCATGACAAAGCCCTTCTACTTCAACACTATGCTGGGCGACAGTGAAGGCGTACTCGCCCTCGGTTTGGCCGTTCCAGCGCGCCACCCGGGCAAGCCCATGGGCGATATCCTCGATCTCGATATCGAAGGGCGAGGGGTCGAGAAGGTCAAGGCGCCGTCCACTGAGCATTCGTTGCCAGGCCCGTGGCGGCGTCTGCCGCTTGCCGCCGGGCCCCTTTGGGATTGGCTGGCCCGCATCGGGCCGGCGGCCACCTTCCGACGTGCGCGAGGTGGAAGAACTGGGCGCCGGATCATCACCGCCGCACACGTCTGTCATCATTCTGCCTCTCTTACGGTCTGTTTTTTGCTCCGCCGGACTTTGTGCTGCGTGCGCGCTCGTTTGAGCCGGTCGGTAGACTTGTCTCAAGGGCACTTATCGCAGAAAATGCAGCCCTCAAGAAGGCTGGTTTGATGGTGAGTGGATCGGCCTCCCGATCAGGAGGCATGAAGGGACCGTCCTTTGGGGGCGGCATGTGGGGATGAGCACGAAAATCTCAGTGAAACCATTGCCAGCCCGCAGCTTGCGCCGGCTGTGCGAGACCACGCGGCTGCCGTTCAAGACCACCGCAGAGCTTGACGCGAAAGAATGGTTGATTGGCCAGGAGCGCGCGCTGGAGGCGATTTCCTTTGGCGCCGGGGTGGATCGGCCGGGCTACAACATCTTTGCCATCTCGCCCTGGCAGTCGGGTCATCTTGATGCAATCACGTCCCATTTAGAGACGTTGGCCGCTGACCAGCCCGCCCAGCACGATTGGGCCTATATCCACAATTTCGACGACCCACGATGCCCGCGCGCTTTGCGCTTGCCGGCCGGCGAGGGGCGTCGCTTAGCCCGTCGCTTGGACGATGCAATCGTCCAGCTTCGCCGCACCGTGCCGCTTATTTTCTCGAGCGATGAGTATCGCGCCCGCATCGAAGAGGTCGAGCGGGAGATGAACGACGTCATCCAAAATCTTCAGGACCGGGCGGAGGCGAATTCCGTCGCCATTATGGCCTCTGAAAGCGGATTGCGGATTGTCCCCGTCAGCAATGGGCGGCCGGTTTCGGCAGAGGAATTGGGTGGCCTATCGCCGGAGGACCGTCGGCGGCTCGAAATTGTGATTGAGGAATTGCAGGACGAGCTCGACCGGATTGTCGAACGCCTGCCGGAATGGGAGCGCGAGGCCCGGGAGCGCGTCGAGGAGCTAAAAACCGAGGTGGCCTCCCGGACCGTTGAATACATCGTGGGTCCGGTGCGTGAGGCCTATTCAGGCGATCATCCGGTTGCAGATCACCTCGATCGCATCTATTCAGACATGATCGAGAACATCGAAGTCTTTGCAGAGGAAGAAGACGAAGAGGAGGGCTACGGTTTTGCACGTTTCCAGCCCTCCCCTGGTGATCCCTGCTTCAAATACCGGTTGAACGTCATTGTCGATCAGTCCGAGACGGGCAGTGCACCCGTTATCCTCGACGATCATCCAACCTATGGAAGCCTTGTTGGCGTGGTTGAGCAAAGCGCGGATCTGGGCTCGCCGACCTTTGACTTTTTGTCGATCAAGCCCGGCCTGTTGCACCAGGCTGCCGGCGGGTTTTTGGTCATCGATGTCGAAGAATTGCTGACGATGCCGCTCGCGTGGGAGGCGCTGAAGCGTGCCCTCAAGACAGGCGCAATCAGCATCGACACGCCGCGGGATTTCATCGGCGATGTGGGCATGGAAAAACTGGAGCCCGAGCCCATTCCCGTCACCTGTAAGGTGATTTTAATCGGCGACCGCTTCATGCATTACCGGATGACCGTGCTGGAAAACGATTTCAGCCAGATTTTCCGCGTGATTGCCGACTTTAACGATGAAATGCCGTGGACTGACGAGAATGTCGTCTTGTTTGCCGGCTTGGTGGCGCGGATCGCCGATCGGGACGGGCTTATGCCGTTTGACCGGATGGCGATCGGACGTCTCGTTGAGGAGGGCTCGCGCCTCTCGGAAGATGCCGAGAAGCTGTCTCTGATGATCGGTCCCTTGAGCGAGATCATGGGGGAGGCGGATCATCGGGCGGCCTTGCAGGGACGCTCGGCCGTCACCGCCCAGGATGTGGATGCGGCCGTCTATGGCCGCATGCGGCGCGGCGACCTTTTAAAAGAGCGTAGCCACGAATACATCCTTCGCGAGTTCATTCAGGTGCAGACCGACGGGATGCGCGTTGGGCAGGTTAACGGCCTTGTGGTGACCGGGCTCGATCAATTGTTCGGCCGCCCCTCGCGGATCACGGCCACCGTGCGCATGGGACAGGGCAACACGCCCGAGATTGAGCAAATCGTCGACATCCAAAAGGAAGTCGAGATGGGCGGGGCGTCGCACTCCAAAGGAGTGATGATCCTCGGCGCCTATCTGCGGGCCAATTATTCGCCCAACTTGCCCCTCTGCCTCTCGGCCTCCCTCGCCTTTGAACAATCATACAGCTTTGTGGACGGCGACAGCGCGTCCGTCGCCGAGCTTTGTGCGCTCCTCTCGGCGCTTGCTGGCGTGCCGATCAACCAGGCCTATGCGATCACTGGCGCCATTTCTCAAATGGGTGAGGTGCAGACCATCGGTGCCGTGAACGAAAAGATCGAGGGCTATTTCGATATTTGTTCGGCCCGCGGACTGACGGGCCGCCAGGGCGTGCTCATCCCGAAAACGAATGTCAAAGACCTCATGTTGCGCCGGGATGTGGTTGCCGCCGTCGAGAAAGGCCGGTTTGCGGTCTATGCGGTCGATACAGTCAATGAGGCCTTGGAAATCCTCACCGGCATGCCGGCCGGGTCCCGGGGCCGCAACGGCTCTTTCCCGAAGGGTTCGATCAACCGGGCTGTTGAGGATACCCTTTCGTCCTTCGCCAAAGCGCGATTTGAGGCGGAGAAGGTTGCAAGTAAGGTCGGCCGAAGCGTGTTCGGCGCTTAAGCGCGCCGGCAGGTCGCTCCGGGGGCGGTTGCGGGGCGCGGTACTAGCGGCCGACAACAGTTCCGGCCAAAATGGTCCTGGCTGACGGTCGTTTTAGCCGACCGATCAAGAGGCCTTGCGCAACACAACGCTGCCTGCGGAATATCCCGCCCCGAAGGCGCATAGAATACCGATATCGCCAATTGCTAGGTCGTCGGAATATTTGTGGAAGGCGACCACCGACCCCGCAGAGCTTGTATTGCCGTATTCATTGAGCGTGATGGGCGCTTCTTCTTCGGAAGGGTCGTGGCCCAACACCTTCTTGGCGATCAACTGATTCATATTGAGGTTGGCCTGATGCAGCCAAAAGCGTCTCACATCCTCAGGGGAGAGATCATTTTCTTTTAGGTGATCGAGGATCAGATCGGCAACCAAGGGCACAACATCCTTAAAGACCTTGCGGCCCTCCTGAACAAACAATTTATCGCGCCCCTCGGTGCCGTTGCCGCACCGGTTCAAAAAGCCAAAATTGTTGCGGATGTTGTTGGAGAATTTCGTCGTCAGCTTCGTGCCTAGGATCTCCCAGGTGTTTTGGCCTTGGGTTCGATCCGGCGTTTCAAGTAAAACCGCCGTACACACATCACCGAAAATAAAATGGCTGTCCCGATCGCGGAAGTTGAGATGGCCTGTCGTGATCTCGGGATTGACCATCAGGACACTGCGAGCATTCCCCGTACGGATCATGTCTGACGCGACTTGAAGGCCGAATGTTGCCGAGGCGCAGGCGACATTCATGTCAAAGGCATAGCCGCCAATACCAAGGGCGTTTTGCACCTCGATCGAGATGGCCGGATAGGCACGCTGCATATTGGAACATGAGACAAGCAGCACATCGATGTCTTCGGCCTTGCGATCGGCTTTCTTGAGGGCCTGGGTCGCCGCGTTGACCGACATTTCTGCCATGACTGAGAGCGCCTCATTGGGGCGTTCGGGATGGCGGGGGGCGAGAAACTCAGGATCGATGATCCCGCTTTTGTCCATCACCTTACGGTTTTTGATGCCCGAGGCTTTGACGATGAAGTCGACACTCGAGGGCTCCAGGGCTTTTACCGTGCCGGCCTCAATCTCGGCGGCGTGGGCCTCGTTGTGCCGGGCGACGTAAATATTAAACGCCTCGACCAACTCCTCGTTCGAAACGGAATAGGGAGGGTCGTAAAGACCTGTACTGCTGATGCGAATGGGATCCACAACCCGCGCCTTTCTTGTTGCTAAGCCGTGTGGCCTCTGCCCCCGAGCACCACATGCTCT
>JBCDJA010000083.1:0-8729 GCA_038748465.1 Pseudomonadota bacterium | reverse complement strand
CCCGTGAGCATGATGGACGGCTCGGAGCCGATCGAGGAAAACGCTTTAATCCGTGCCCGGGGTTTTAAACCCAGCTTTTCGCCGATTTCCTTATTGCCAAGGAGGATCGCCGCGGCACCGTCAACGATGCCGGAGGAGTTGCCGGGCGTGTGGACGTGATTGACCTTTTCCACTTCCGGGTAGCGCTGGGTGATGACCGAATCAAAGCCGAAATCCCCCATCATCGCGAAAGACGGGTTGAGACTTGCCAAGCTTTGCATGGAGGCATCGGGGCGCATATGCTCGTCGTGGTCGAGAATGGTCAGTCCAAGGGAGTCCTTTACGGGCACGACGGACTTTTTGAAGTATCCGTTCTCCCAGCTATTGGCCGACCGCTTCTGGCTTTCCACCGCATAGGCGTCCACATCGTCCCGGCTGAACCCATAGAGCGTCGCGATCATATCGGCGCTCACACCCTGGGGCACGAAGTAGCTTTTGAGGGCGATCTCCGGATCGATGGCAAGCGCCCCGCCGTCAGAGCCCATCGGCACACGGCTCATCGCCTCCACACCGCCGCCGACGGTCATCTCTGCTTGGCCGGCCATCACCTGCGCGGCCGCCATGTTGGTCGCCTCCAAGCCGGATGCGCAAAACCGATTGATCTGCACACCCGAAACGCTCTCGTCCCAATCCGCATTGAGCACGGCGGTACGGGCAATGTCCGCCCCCTGCTCGCCAACGGGGGACACACAGCCAAGCACCACATCGTCGACGGCGCTGGTGTCAAGCTCGCTGCGATCGCGGATGGCCTCCAGCGCTTGGGTTGCCAGCTGCAGGGCTGTCACTTCGTGCAGCGATCCATCCTTTTTGCCGCGCCCGCGGGGCGTGCGGACATGGTCATAAATATAGCAATCGGTCATGGAGGTCCTCCCTTGGGCCGTTTCGGCCCGCTTGCTTCAAGAGACGCACAACAGACTTGCGCGACCGCCGCTTACCGGCAATCGCGCAAGCCTTAAAACACCCCACCCGTCACAAACGGGTTGTCACCTTAGAACTCGTCCGCGGTCATCGCCATCAAAGGCTCTGCCCCGGTTTTCAACTTAGCCAGATGCGCGGCCGTATCGGGCAACATCCGCTCGATAAAATACCGGCCAGTCTTCAGTTTGGTGGCATAGAACGGGTCGGACGCGCCACCATTGTTGAGTTTTTTCTGGGCAGCTTCGGCCATGCGCGCCCACATATAGGCCATGCCGACAAGCCCGAAAATGTAGAGATAATCCGTGGAGGCTGCACCGGCATTGTTGAAGTCTTCAAGGCCGTTTTTCATCAGCCACGCGGTCCCCTCTTCAAGGTGGGACTTCGCGGTCTCAAGGCCTTCCACGAAGGTGCCCATTTCCGGGTCGTCACGCCGCTCGTCGATATATTGATTGATCTCGGCAAGGAAGGTGGTAACCGCACGCCCACCATTCAGCGCCAGCTTGCGGCCCACCAGGTCGAGAGCCTGAATGCCGTTGGCGCCCTCATAGATCATCGCAATGCGGCTATCGCGCACATATTGCTCCATCCCCCATTCTTGGATGTAGCCGTGACCGCCATAGACCTGCTGGGCGTTAACACAATGGGTAAAGCCCATATCCGTCAGATAGGCTTTGAGCACGGGCGTCATCAGACCCATGTAATCTTCGCCCTTCTCACGCAGTTTCTCGTCGGTGGCCTTTTCCGACAGATCGCCGAAGAGGGCCGTCCAGAACAACATGGCGCGGGCGGCCTCGTTGAAGGCTCGCTGGTTCATCAGCATGCGCCGCACATCCGGGTGCACGAGGATCGGGTCGGCCGGCTTGTCCGGGTTTTGTGCGCCGGTCAGCGCCCGGCCCTGGATCCGATCTTTGGCATAAGCTGCCGCATTTTGATAAGCGATCTCCGATTGCGCCAAGCCTTGGATACCGACCCCGAGGCGCGCTTCGTTCATCATCGTGAACATTGCCCGCAGGCCCTTATGCTCGGCCCCGATCAAATACCCCACCGCATCGTCGTAATTCATGACGCATGTGGAATTGCCGTGGATCCCCATCTTTTCTTCCAGCGAGCCGCACATCACCCCGTTGCGCTCGCCCGGCGTGCCGTCCTCGTTGAGGATAAACTTCGGCACAATAAAGAGCGAGATGCCCTTGGTGCCTTCGGGGGCACCTTCGATCCGTGCCAGGACGAGGTGGATGATATTCTCGGCGAGGTCATGCTCACCGGCGGAAATAAAGATCTTGGTGCCGGTGATCTTGTAGCTGCCATCGGCCTGGGGCACGGCCTTTGTGCGCAGCATCCCTAAATCCGTGCCGCAATGGGGCTCGGTAAGGTTCATGGTGCCGGTCCACTGACCTGACACAAGCTTTGGCAGGTAGGTCTCTTTTTGGGTGTCCGTCCCATGCAGACTGATTGCGGCATAGGCCCCGCGTGTAAGCCCCGGATACATGCCAAAGGCCATGTTGGACGAGGACATCATCTCGCTGACGGCAACACCCAGCACGTGGGGCAGGCCCTGTCCGCCATAGGCCGGATCGGCGGTCAGGCCGCCCCAGCCACCCTCGCAATAGGTGTCATAGGCGTCCTTAAACCCGTCGGGCGTCTCCACCCCGCCGTCCTGGCGGCGGTTGCAACCCTGTTGGTCCCCGACCTGGTTGAGCGGAAACAACACCTCTTGGGTGAGCTTCGCACCCTCTTCCAAGATCGCATTCATGACGTCAGGCGTCGCGTCACGAAACCCTTCAAGGTTTGAAAATTGCTCCAGCTCAAGCACATCCTGAAACAGGAATTGCATGTCGCGAACAGGCGCTTGATAGGTTGGCATAAGCAGGTCCTCTCTCTTTCAACGCGGCGGGTGTGGTGTGGTCCACGCGCCGGTTACCAGCGTTCACTCTAATGAAAGTCGACAGCCGTCAATTGGTTTCCGACACGGGTGCGACCCCATAACCGATCACCCGGTTGGGCGTGGTACCCTCTGGAGTCGGGTTCGCCCGAAGCCGCTCGAGGGTCTCGTCGATATGCGATACCCAAGATTGCAAATCGCCGATCGCAGCGTCGATCTCGTTCTTCTGGCTATCGAGGATGGCGATCCGCTCTTCAAATTTTCGGCGCGCGGCGCGGTACTGCACTTCGCGGCCATCGGTAATGTCGTACAAATCGAAGAGCTCTCTGATCTCGGCAAGCGTGAGACCGACCCGGCGACCACGCACGATAAAAGTCAAACGCACTTTATCCCGGTGGTCGTAAATACGGGCCTGTCCCTGGCGCGCCGGCGACACGAGTCCCTTGTCTTCATAGAAGCGGATTGCCCGTGTCGTGATGCCGAATTCCTCGGCCAATTCGGTGATTGTGTAGGTTTTTGACATGGTATCCTCCATGCCGATTATGGTATCTCACGCTTACGTAAACGTCAAGCACCAAAACTACCCCTAACCCATTGAAACTCTTAGGGAAATGACCTTTTGCAGGTGCGAACAAAAAACCTCCCGGATCGGGGTGGATCCGGGAGGTTCAAAGGGCCCTGGGGAAGGCCTTGCGACAGCCAGAGGGACAGAGGGGGAAACTGGCCACCGCGCTTTTTTGCGAGCCGGCTGGGGGGTGCCGGCCCTGACAAGTCATGTGGGTCGCGGGGGCGAAATTTAAAATCACATGATCGGGAGCAAGCGTGAGCGCGCCGTTGCAACCAAGGCAGACTTGACGGATCAGGGCCGACCAGGCGTCATGCGAGGCCTTGAGGAGGGAGTTGTCATATGGACCGGGGTTTGGGGCTCGTTGCCGCCGCCATGTTGGCCTTAGGCGTTGCGGTGTCAGGCTATTTGGTCGGCGAAGGCTTCCGCGAGGGCCGCAAGGCCGAACGGTATGTGACGGTCAAAGGCCTTGCGGAAAAAACCGTCAAGGCCGATCAGGCCCTTTGGATGCTCCAGCTCACCCGGGCGAGCGATGACCTTGGTCTGGTGCAGCAAAGCCTGGAGCGGGATGTGGCTGCTGTGAGGTCCTTCTTCACCCAATCGGGCCTGTCCGCAGACGAGATCGGGCTTGCCAGGCTTGAGGTGATCGACCAACTAGCCCAGGCCTATCGGTCCCAACCCATCAACGACAACCGATACATCATCAACCAGACCGTCAAGGTCGAGAGCGATAAGGTCGATATCGTCAACGGGCTGCAAAATCAGACCAATGAGTTGTTGAAACTCGGTGTCATCGTCAACGGCTGGTCGCCTGCGGTCTTCACCTATAACGGCCTTAACGCCGTCAAGCCGGAGATGATTGCCGAAGCCACCCAGGCCGCTCGGGCAAGTGCCGAGCAATTTGCCGAGGATAGCGGCAGCGACATTACGGGCATTTTAAGAGCCAACCAGGGCGTGTTTTCAATACAGTCCGCAGGCAGCGCATTTGCCGAACCGGAATCCCTCATGAAGAAAGTCCGCGCGGTCGTCACGATCGACTACCGGCTCGAGGATTGAGCCGGCCGAACTTTATGTGTCTTGGCCCCTCATCCGTCGATTTCGCTCAGCGAATTCGCCACCTTCTCCCCTAGGGAGAAGGATATCCGTGCCAAACTTACGCGCCCAGTCTCTCTTAAAGGGAGAGGGTCGCTGGCGCTGGAAACGGGCCGAAAAACGGCGCTAAGAGTACCAACCGTCCCGAAATGCGACAGCCAGCCAACCCATCACATGGTACGGCGCTTGCTCTCCCCTGCCTATCAGCATGAGGACCCCCAATTGGCCGTGCGGTTGCGGTCAATTCCTCGTCACACAGACGGAGGGCGCCGCCACCCACCTTGAGGGGGGTGCGTCAAGCCCGCCGCCAGCGGTGCAGGAGCTTGCAATGATATGGAATATTTGCACAATACCCGGCGGGGTGTTGTGGTTCATCACATCAAATAAACGGCTGGGCCAGCGATGATGAATCCCGGTGGGAAACGGACCGCGGACGAGAAATCTCGGCCGGGCGGGTCCAAGGTGGATGATGGGCTGATCAAGTCCATGTCCTTGAGTGAGCTGTTGGATTACACCCATGCGGACCAGGACAAGGTCAGCAAGCGGACAGGCCAAAAGACCGATCTGCGCAACCTTGCTATGGGCTCGGGCAACCAATCCAAAGCACAAAACAACTTTGTCGATCTGGAGCGCCGGTTAGAGCTGTTGGAACGGCGCAGCTCGCGCACCGTCCAGCGCATCGACCAAGCCCTTGATGACGTTCAATTGCGCGTCAATGCCCTCGCCGATCGACAGAAAATCGGGGCCGTGCCGGACAAGGCCGTCATGTCGGTCATCGACAAGGCGTTTGAGGACCTCAATACCCTTATTGCCCATGAAGACGCAAAACGCGCCAAAATTATCAATGAGCTTGAGCACTCCACTCGCCATCTGACGGGCCGGGTCGCCCGGGCCGAGAAGCGCACAGCCCGTGCCCTCTCGTTGATGGAAAGCGCGGTCGCCAGCCAACACAAAACCAGCTCGGAGCAAAAACGCTCGATCGAGGCCCTGCGGGCGCAATTCCATGCGCTTACAGACAAACTCGAAAGCGGCGGGGCGCCTGTGGGTGCCGGTGGCGACGAGCGGCTGCGTCTGCTTGAGAAAAACGTGCAGAACCTCGCCGCGGTTACCCAGCAGCTCGAAAAGCAAAATGGGCGCGACGGCATCCCAGTGTCGATCGACGAGCAAGCTAAAACGGCGATCCTCGATCGGATTTCCCAGACCGAGCAACGGTCCGTGGAGTCGATCACGTCTGTCGAGGGCGCGATCAACGATATCGTCACCTGGCTGGATGAAACCCAGCAGGAGCAAAAAACGGTCATCGACACCATCTGCGATGCGGTGAACGACCTGTCCGGTCGCCTGGCGCAAATGGAAGTCGGCGGCCCGGCGATCAATCCGGCCGTCGAGGCAGCCGCGCTAGCGGCCAGCGTCACCCCGCCGGTGGCCCGGGACTTTGAACCGGAGCCGGTCGAGGACCTGGCAGATACAACGGCCAAGCCCGCGCTCGGCCTAATGGACGAGACGCCGGATATGAGCCTTGAGGGCGACGAGCCCTTGGCGGCCGAAACGCCGGATGAGGCGGACACGGAAGGCCGGAAAGCCCCCCCGACGCCCGATGTCGTTCCGCCTGCGGAGGTTGAACTGGCCAAGGCCCGTCAACAATTCGCCGAGCCGGCCCGCAAGCAGGAGCCCCTAGAGGACCTGCCGGCAGCCCCGGCGCCAAAACCTGAAAAGGTCAAAACCAAGCCCTCCAAATCGAAGGGCAGCACCGTCATCGCCGGCAACTTTAAGCCGTCAACTGACGATGTGACCTTCACAACGGTTAAGCCGAAAAACAAGCTTCGCCAGCTCTTTATGCGGGGTGCGGCAGCGGTCCTCGTTTTCGGTCTTGCCGGCGGCGGGCTTTATTGGGCGACCGAAACCCAAGGCGGCAAGGAGCAGAGCCGGACCTTCTTCAAGGAAACAGCAATCGGCCAAACCCTTGGTGGATGGGCCCTGTCACTCGCTGAAAAATCGGAGACCCTGTCCATCATCCGCCCGGCAAGCGAGCCGGTAGCTGAAACAGACACGGTGTCCCAAGGCGTGTCTCAAGGCGGGCCGATGATCCTCCTGCCGGACAACACCGTGCTCGACGCCGCGCCGATCCTCGCGGCGCTCGACGAGAAGTTGATGCCGGGCGATGGGCAAGCGCCAGAAGCGCGCACCTTGGACCTGTTGCGGGCCACCGCCGAAGCCGGTGAACCGCAGGCCCAATTTATCTATGCCCGGGCGCTCGAAATCGGCCACCTCGTGACCCAAAATCCCGGCGAAGCGGTGCATTGGTATGAGCGTGCCGCGGCCCGCGGTATCGATGCAGCCCATTTCGTGGCCGGCTTGCGCTGGCAACAAGGGGCTGGCGGCGATGCCGATGCCACCAAAGCGGTGCGACACTACCAAGCCGCAGCGGATGCGGGATATGCACCGGCCATGCACGCTCTTGCCGTTTCGTTTGCAAAGGGTGAGGGCGTCGCCCAGGACTTCGCGGCGGCAGCCACGTGGTTCAAAGCGGCCGCCGAGCGCAACATCCTTCCGGCGAAGGTCAATTATGCGTTCTTGTCCCAGCACGGGTTCGGCATTGAGGCCAACACGGTCGAGGCCCTGAAGTGGTATACGATCGCCGCCGCATCCGGCGATGAGGGCGCCAGAGCCGCGCGAGACTTCCTCGCGTCATCGGCGGAGATCAGCGAAATCGCCGCCTCAAGGCAATTGGCTCGCATCTGGCAGCCGCAACTTGACGGCCCCGCTTTCGCGCTCAACACGCTTGAGGCAGGCGATCTGGTCGATCTCGCTTTCGGGGCCGCCCGCCTTCAGGCCAGCACGCTGCTGGAGAAAATCGGTTATCCGATCGATCCGACAACCGGCGGGTTTGGCCCGGTGACCCGGGAATCCATCCGCAGCTTCGAGCGTAATATGCAATTGCCGGTTTCCGGCGATGTGAGCCCAATGTTGCTGCAGCAACTGGCGGTCCACGCACGCTAAGGAGCCCCCGGCACCCTCCAACACAGGGCGCCCACCAACACAGGGTGCCCACCACAAGAGGGTGCTCTCCACAAAAGGGCGCACGCCAAAAAGCCGGCGCGAAGGCAAAGCTTCCCTACCGGCAGCGCATCCTTAGATTTCCAAAAAGCCGTCCCGTTCGCGGGGCGGCTTTTTTGTCATTAACCAACATTTGGTGGTCATGGACGGCCTTTACACAACATACGCGGGTAGCTAGCGTTCGAATATGGCGAATCACTTTTTACGAAAAATGTGATACGCGTAGGGCTGGTGGCGAGTGGGGCGATCCGATGACAGGGCAAATCGATAACATGCCGGATGGTCAACCATCGGCGGGAGAGCCGGACCATTTGATATTCCGGCGCCAATCCACAGGCCAGATTGGACCGCAGAAGATGGGCCGGCTCGAGGCGCGTCTTGATCTGCTTGAGGCCAAGCAAACTGAGGCCGAACGCCGGCAGATCCGCGCCGTTGAAACGCTTTCTGAAAGCCTTGATACGCTAGCTGCCGAGGCCGACGAGATCGACGCATCGACCGTCCATCTCACTGGCGTCGAAGGCGCGTTTGAAACCTTAAAGGGTCAGGTGAAGCGCCAGGATCAGAAGGCCAACACGGCGATCGCCGCGGTGCGCCAATCCTTGGACGGATTGGCAACCCAATTAGAAAAATCCGACGCGAGGACCGACACCGTTTTCGATCTTTTGCAGCAGGCGATCGACAAGAACGAGGTGAGCCACACCAACAACGAGGCTACCGTCGGCGAGGTAAAGACCCTGGTGCAGGCCTTCGCATCGCGCCTCGAGGGCCCGACTTCCGAAGGCGAGGCCGATGCCACCCTCGATGACCTTGCAGGCGAGCTCAAATCATTGAACGCACGACTTGGCGCGCTCGGCCAGGCCCATACCGAAACGATGAACGCGTTCGATCTGCCGCAAACCGATGAGGCCGTTCAGCAGGAAATCGATGCCTTCGAGGGGCGCAATCACGATGCCGTCGTCGCGCTCGATGATAAAGTCCGCCGTCTCGACAGTCGCATCCGCCGGGCAACCCGCGAGAACAGCCGGCGTATGAACGATGTTCAGTCGCTCATCGGTGTACTGAGAAACCGCATTGATCGTGTTGAGACATCAATCCGCAGGCGGACCGTCGCCAACGATCCGATAGCCGTTACCGAGGCCCACCCCACGGAAAGTCCAGAAACCTCTTCAGATCGGG
>JBCDJA010000082.1:0-8764 GCA_038748465.1 Pseudomonadota bacterium | reverse complement strand
GGTATCGTCACCTCGGCTTTTTTCACGGCCCTCATCTCCCTGATTAAATATGTGGCCGATCCGGAGGACAGCCTGCCGACGATTGTTTATTGGCTGCTCGGCTCGTTTAATGGGGCGAGCGCGCGCGAGGTGGCCTATGTCGCCCTGCCGGTGGCCTTGGCCGGCACGGTCCTCCTTAAGATGCGTCATGTGATCAACATTCTCTCGCTCGGCGATGAGGAGGCGCGTGCCCTCGGGCTTCGGGTCGGCGTCAGCCGTTGGGCCGTCTTGGGGGCGAGCGCCCTCCTGATTGCGGCAACGGTGTCTGTAAGCGGGATTGTGGGCTGGGTCGGGCTTATCGTGCCGCATATTGCCCGTATGCTGACCGGGCCCAATCACGCGCGGCTGCTGACCGTCTCGATGCTGATTGGGGCGATTTACATGATTGCGATGGATACCTTGGCTCGCAGCGCGAGCTATGGGGAGATACCCATCGGCATCTTGACGGCACTTGTTGGTGCACCGCTTTTCGGGGTCCTGCTCTTTCGGGTCCAAAGGCAGGGCTGGCGTCATGATTAGCGCCGATGGTCTTGGTTTTACCTATAGCGCTGACAAGCCCGCCCTCCTTAAGGGGTGCCGGTTTCAGGTCGCGGCCGGCGACATTTTAGCAATCCTGGGGCCGAACGGGGCCGGCAAAACAACGCTCTTAAAGCTCTTGCTCGGTTTGTTGACCGCAACCGAGGGCACGCTCCGCCGGTCCGGTCGTCAAGCCTATGTGCCGCAGCATTCTGCGATTGCGTTCGATTATTCCGTAGGCGATGTTGTGGTGATGGGCGCCAGTGCGCGCAATGGCTTGTTTGCTGTCCCGACGCGGCGCGATTATCGGCAGGCTGAGGTAGCGCTGGGCGCGGTGGGCCTCCGGCAGGCGGCCGATTGGCGGTTCTCCCACCTCAGCGGCGGGCAAAAACAATTGGCGCTGATCGCAAGGGCCTTCGTGTCAAATCCCGATGTTGTCGTGATGGACGAGCCGACATCCGCGCTCGATTATCCAAATCAGGATCTGGTGTTGCGCGCCATGCGCGATCTGTCGCTTGTGGGGAAGGCCGTTGTGTTTACCTCCCATAGCCCGACCCAAGCCTTGCAGATCGCAGACACGGTTTTGCTTCTTGGGCTTAAAGATGGACCGCTGTGGGGCCCGGCTGCCGACATCCTCCGTGAGGAGCCTTTAACCGCCCTCTATGGCATGCCGATTGGGCGGTACACGGTGGATGGCCGCGTCGTAATCGCACCGAAATTTTTGCACGCTTGAGCGCGCGTCTCTTGCCCGTGGCCCGCGGGCTCGACCCCGTGCCGGACCGTCCGTATGCCCCCTATACGCCGATGAAGGCGCTGAGGCGCTCATAGGCGGTAATAAAGTCTCGCTTGAAGTGCTGCACCACCTCGCCAGCCGAGAGGGGCTCGGTCATCAGGCCCACGCCCTGGCCGACCCAATAGGTCGCGAGCGAGGCCGCCCCCGCATGGCCCCCTTCGGCAAGCTTGGCGATGTGCGCCAGCGCCGGCTCGGTCACCAGGCTTTGCAGCGGCATCGGCAGGGGCTCGGGCGCGTTCTCGGCCTCCCAGGCGTCCACCCAGGGGCTGCGCAATTGGCGCGAGAACTTGCCCGTGCGCGAGCGGGAGCGGACGGTGTCTCGCGATCCGGCCTCCAGCAGCTTGTGCTTGATCGTCGGCGAGGGCTCGGCCTCGGCGGTGGTGAGCCACACCGAGCCGCACCAGGCGCCGGCCGCGCCCATGGCCATTGCCGCGGCCCTCTGGTCCCCCCGCACGATGCCGCCCGCCGCCAGCACCGGCGTGTCCCCGGCAACCGACACCACCTCGGGCACCAGCACCATGGTCGCCACATCGCCGCAATGGCCGCCCGCTTCGCCGCCCGAGGCGATGAGAATGTCCACGCCCGCCTCCAATTGTTTCAGCGCGTGCTCCTTGGCGCCGACAAGGGCCGCGACCGGAACATCGTGGGTGCGGGCAAAGTCGAACATCACCGGCGGCGGCGCGCCGAGCGCGTTGGCCACGAGTTTGATGGGGAAGGAGAAGGCGACCTCCAGCATCTCTTCAGCGCCCGACGCATTGAGGTTGTGGGCAAAGGCCATGGCGATGCGGGCCTGGTCGCGCAAATCGCCGGGCTCGATCCCCGCCTCTTGAAGGCGTGCGGCGACGAAATCCAGTTGCTCTTGCGGCAGCGCGGCAAGCAGCGCCGCCTCATCAAGGCCCGCTGCCGCCTCGGCCAAGATCTTGTTAGGGACGATCAAATCGAGGCCATAGGGTTTGCCGTTGCAATGGGCGTCGATCCAGGCAAGCTCCTCGCGCAATTGCTCCGGCGTGTACATCACTGCGCCAAAGACGCCCATGCCCCCGGCTTTCGAGACGGCGGCCACCACATCCCGGCAATGGCTGAAGGCCAGCAGCGGAAACTCGATGCCCAACATCTCGCAAATCTTGGAATTCATCATGGCTTGGGGCCTTCCTGCAGGCTTGGCTTGGCTTGGCGGTGGTTCGGGGCTTGCGGCTTGCGGCCGTTGCTCTTGGAGCAAAGCCTAGCGACAGACCGGGGCGAGCGCCAGGGACCGCGTCGCGGAGGGCCGGGCCGTGGAGGGCCGGGCCGCGCAGGGACAAGGCCGCCTGCGCCATCGGGCCATCCCTCCTGTTCACAATGCTGGTACGGTGGTGTTGAATAAGCGCGCGTCACGCGCACCTTCTGCTGGCCCACACCCTCAATCGATCGGCGCTCGGCAAAAAGTGTGCTGAAAATCCGCTAACAGATAAGCGTGAAACCGCATAGGGAGCCCGCCATGTCACTTACCCTTATCCATTGCCCTGCAACCCGGTCCATCCGTGCACGGTGGTTACTCGAGGAGATGGGGCTCGCCTATGAGCTGAAGAGCTATGATTACGACGGCGCGTATTTTGCCTCCGATGAGTTTCGTAAGCTCAGCCCCATGGGCAAATTGCCGGCGCTTTACGATGGCGATGAGGTGATCATCGAATCGACGGCCATCCTGCACTACCTCCTCGGTCGCTATGGGCCCAGCCCCCTGGCCGTGCCGGCCGACGATCCGGAATACGGCACCTATTTGCAGTGGCTGCACATGGCAGAAGGCGGCATGGCGAATTACCTCGCCGTCAGCTTCGGCCATTCCATGAATAGTGATCCGTATAAGGTGTCGGAAGGGTTCGATGGGTATTGCCGATATCAAATCGAAAAAGCCTATGCGATGCTGGACCGGCAACTGACAGGCCGTGACTACTTGCTCGCCCGTGGCTTCACCGCGGCGGACATTTCGCTCGGTTACACGATCTTCTTTGCCAAGGCGCTGGGCATCCCGTCATCTGAGACGATTGACGCGTATTTTGGGCGCCTCACCCGTCGGCCGGCCGCCCAGAAAGCGTTTTCCGATCTGCCCAAGCCCTTCGCCGCGTTGGTTGGGTAGGCGTCGACGCTGGAGGCGGCCTACGGCCTCTGGTTTGTGCACTAACGCTATGGTGGGGGTATTCGTCTGACAGCCAAAACACGTCAAACCCGATGCCTGCTGGGGGGGAGTGCAGACATCGGGCTGACGGGTCACGCATCGCACCCGGTTGTTATGAGAAAGCGCCGGCTCTTAAGAGGGCATCCTTGAGTGTAAGGCGCCGGCGTTTCAGTTGTTGCAGCGTGATGCTGCAGGGTGCGGGGCGTTGACGTTCGGTTTCGATGCGCTGCTCGAGCACACGGTGCTGGCGGGCGAGCGAGGCCTGGTAGTTCTCCCGCGCGGGAAAGGCGGCGGGCGGGTGCACCCGGGCGCGGGCCCCATCCAAAAGCCGCGCCGTCATGGCAACACCCGCCGCGCCATCGCGTCCCACGCATAGCGGCCATCTTCGCGCTCTGCGGCCGGCCAGTGCCGGCTGGCGCGCTCGACCCGCGCCCAGGGCGCGACGAGGGCAAGGCGGCGTAGGAGCGACATAGCTTGCCGATCAAAGTTCTCGGCATATCCCGCATGCTGGAAGGCACACACCCAAACCGCATCGCCTTTGCCGGTCGGGCGTGTCGTCAGCAGGCAGAATTGTTCTGCCAGTGCGTGGGTTTTGATCGCCGCCCGAATGTCCGCTGAGGAGATCGGCCCGGGCCAGTAGACCGTGATCACCAGATCGCCAAAATCCTGCTCTGCGGCCGCTGTCAACGGGTTTGCCGCCTTGTCCGGCGCTCCATCCTTGTGGTGCGCAAGGGCGGGGCTGAACGGGCCGGAATCGCCCTCGGCTTCGGGCGTTGTGGGGTGAACCGCGGCGGGCGTGTCGAACATCGGAACTCCTTTCACTGATGGGTCTCGGCGGCGCAAGAGCGCGGTGTTGGGTAAACGCTCATGGGCAGCCAGGTTTGGCGGGGCTCAAGCTGAGTGGCGTCTGTCCCTCGATTATAAACGACATCGGGATCGCGCCGCGCTGCATCAACCGGCGGTCGAACAATGGTTTGATAGAAAATCTCTCAAGCCGCATGCCCTTCAGTGCGGGCGCGGCACCCTTAAACCCGAGCAAAGCCCGGAAAATCGGTCTCGATTGTCTTGCCCATTTCGCCGGCCAAGATCTCATATTCGCGCCGGCGGACCGAGGTGCGACGCCACGCCAGGCCAAGGGTGCGATACAGCGCCCGATCCTTCAGGGTAAGGACGGTGATCCCCGATCGGCCGCTAAGCGACGTTTCCACAAACAAGCCCGACAAAAACGAGATCCCCATGCCAAGGGCAATCATCTGGCTCACGGTTTCAAGGCTCGTGCCGGCGTAATCGAACAAAAGGCGCGCCCCGAATTCCTCGCACAAGGCCTCGACTTGCTCGTGCAGCTGGTGTCCCGGCTCCAGGGCGAGCACCGGCTCGTCGCGCAGATCTTCCTTCGTGACAAAGCCCTGCATCGCCAATTTGTGATCGTCCGGAACCACCACAAAAAGCGGCTCGCGAAACAGGGGATGCACCTCAAGGTCGGCGGTCTGCACGGGAAGGGGCAGCAGCGCCAAATCGTGGCGGCCGGCCAACAGGCGCTCAGGGAGGGCGGCGGGTTTTTCCTCCCGCACATGGATCTGCAGGTCCGGATAGGCGCGGTGGAGGCGCGGGAGGATGCGGGGCAGCAAATAGGGGCCCACGGTTGGCGGCAGCCCCATGCGCACGACCCCGGCATGGGCGCCTCGCTGGCTGTCGGCAACATCGCGGATGGATTGGGCATCCGTCAGCATGCGTTCAGCGATGCCCAGCACCTCCTTGCCCACCGGGGTGAGCATCACCGTCGATCGGCTGCGTTCCACCAATTGCACCCCAAGCCGGTCTTCCAAGGCGCTCAATTGGGCGCTCAAGGTGGGTTGGCTGACGCCGGCCGCCTCGGCTGCCTTCCGGAAATGGCGTTTCTCGGCAAGCAGCGACAAATACTCAAGCTGGCGCAGTGTGGGCATGGGGTGTTCTGGCTCCGATCCGGGCAAAAATCTCGCGCCCTGGGGAGGTGGGGGGCGTTCACCGTTGAGACAAGCCCGGCGCGGACTTCATAGGCGTGCGCGTTAACAACAGCGCGCACAAGAGAGCCGTGAACAGCATGGTGAAGAAGGCGGACAGGGCCATGGTTTCGAGAAGGTGATCAACGGCCCATACCGTCCCCGCCGGATCCGTGACCGTCACGCCGGTGGGCGCAAGCGCCAGGAGGAGCGGGAATTGAAGGCCGATCAGCGCCCAGAACACGACCGGTTGGGCGAGCCATCGCCGGTCGGTCACCGGGGCCGGCGATCCTCCCCTTGCGGCCAGGAAGGCGCCGAAGGCCAAAAAGATGAGCCACATTGTCAGCATCCAGCCGAAAAAATTGATCCACGGAACGCCGAAATAGCCCCCGCCATTCGCCCAGATCCAATCGCGGTTTAAGGTGCCGCCGATCGGGTCGACGCAGAAATCCCAGGAGGTGGTGATAAACGCCGCGATAAGCCCCTTGCCGGCCATGAGGCCTTTGCTTTGCCGCCCTTCAGGCTCGCCCAGCAAAATGCCTGCAAGCACCCAGGCGACATAGCCCGCGACTGCGAAGATCGGCCCGACGATGAGGGGCACATGCCAGAGCTTCGGTCCCATCAGTTCAGTATGGGAATAATGCCCAAAGGGAAAGCCCGTCACGATGCTCAAATTTTCGGTGAGGTTGGTAATCACCACACCGATGACGAAGAACGCGGTGATGTTCACCCAGCCATATCGGCGTACGCCATGAAAGAACGTAAAGCCCGTCATGAGGGCGACATTGATATAGCGGGCGGTGGTGTAGGGCAGCACCGCCGGGGCCAAAATGCTGGTAAGGCTTGTGAGTGTCCAGGCGGCGATGATCAGCCAACAAAGCTCTCGAAATGCCGGGTTTTGGCCTGTTGAAACCGGTGCGCCGACCGCGCTTGCTTGCGACATGGGGGTCCCTCCCGTGACGGTTCGGCTCGAGCGCCGATTGTCCGACAATCCTGCACGGGAGAGGGGAGTTCGTCACCCCCAAATTCGCGGGAGGGGAGATTTTTTCGCGCGGCTTTTGCGTGCCGCTCTGGGCGAATAGCGGCCCGGCTTTAGGATTTGTGGGAGTGGCTATCGATCATTTTTTCCCGCTCAAGCAGCTTGCCCTCCCGCAGGCGTGCCTCCAGCGGTTTCAGCACGCTGTCTTTGTCGGTCTCGCGCAAGATCCGTTTAATGACCTCTTTCGGCGTTTCCGACCCCCAGCCCCCTTGCCGGAAATAAAGCGCCGTGGCCTGACCCAAAATATAGCTGCTCCAGGCGCCTGCGAGGGCCTGGGGAATAGAGGTGAGGATGGTGGTCGAGCCCACGGTGGCGAGTTTGGCCACGCTTGCGAGCATGTGGGTGCCCCATTCGGCCGCGAAAATAATGGCCCCGGCGCCGATGATATCGCGGGCGAGCCGGCGGGCCGTATCGACCGTCACTTTGTGGCCATGCACGAGGCCCAGTTGGCGGATCATATGCGCATCGATGCCGAAGGCGGCGGCAAGGTCCGCCAGGGGGACCGGATTGGCCCCGACCGCGAGCGCCTTCATGAGCATGTGGTTGCGGATCACCTTTTGGGCCGCCGCGCCGCGGAACTCTGCCCGCATCTCGGCAATGCGCCCTGAGGTATCATCGGCAAAGAGGCTCGCATTAAGGGCCGCGATGGCTTTGCCCTCGCGGGCCACGACGCTCAAGATACGGACCTTCAGGTCATCGATCAGGGGGGCGGGAGTGTGTTTTTCGCGCCGGGAGGTGCCATCGGCCTCGCGCACGATCACCTCCATCTCCCGCGGGGCGCCGGCTGCACGAATGATGCTTTCGGGCGCGATAAGGCCCGCCGTCTTGGCTCGGATTGAGGCTTCGGCCTCATCGACCTCGTTAGGTCGCATGGTATCGATTTTATTCAGAACAAGAATGATCGGCTTATTGAACGAATCGAGCCAACGCAGGGCCTGTAACTCGCTGTCTCGCAGATCGCCGGCGACCACATAAAGCACAATGTCCGCATAGCGGACGGTCTCCTTGGCGATGCGTTCCCGGTCTTCGCCGTTCCACTCGTTAAGGCCTGGCGTATCGATGACGAAAAGTTTGTGGTCGGAAAGGCCTTCCTCCTTGTAGGTCGAAGCCTCCGGCGTCCAGCCTGCACCGCGCGCGTCTTTGGTCTCGCCGGCGACGGCGGCAAATTTGAAGACATCTTGGCCGAGCAAGGCATTGAGAAGGCGGCTCTTGCCGGTGTTCACCTCGCCAAAGGCGGCAATTGAAAACTCGTTATTGTCGAGCTTGATTTCAAATTCGGCAATGGCGTTGAGGAGGTCGTCCACCTCCCGCCGCTCCTCAACGGAAAGACGTGACTTTTCATCAGACAGGTGACGGATGGCCGCAAGCGCCTTCTCATAGTCCGGGTCCGCGTCTCGCTTGGCTGGCGGGTTTGGGGCGGCTTTGGATGGGGGTGTGTCGGTCATTTGGCGAGCTCCTTAAGAAGGCTCGCCACATCAGGCTCGGGCTGCTCCTCCCCCAGACGTTCGCTGCCGTCCTCCTCGCGGATCAAAACGCGCACGGGCAAGGGATCAGGCGTTGCAGAGATGACCGGAATAGGCTTGCCGAGGGCCGATACTTTGCGCTTTAGCGAGGCTTCCGTCTCGGCTCGCTCCTCCGTTGACAAACGATCGGCTCGATTAAGCGCCAGCACCACCCGGCTGCGCGCCTCGGTGAGGGCTTTGATGAGGCCGACTTCATCGCCCTTGAGGTCCTCATCGACCACAAAGAGCGCCCGGTCGGCCCGGGCGGCCAGGGTCAGGAGATCCTGGTCGTGGGCAAGCTCTCCGGTGAAGGGCGGAAAGACGCCGAGGGCCAGAGCGCCCGGCGCCCCCTGGGTCAGAGCGCTCGTGAGGGCCTCAGTGCCGACACCCGGTGTACTGATGACCGCGATCCGCGGCGCGGGGCTCTCGCCTGAGGGGAGGGTGGGCTCGCCATAGACAATCGCGTATTTTGCAGCGAGGTCCGTCAGCTGCGCTTCGCTCGGTCGGCGGATGACGCGCGGGGCGGGCTTGTCTTGTGGCCGGCGTCGTTTGGAGCGGGCGGGGCGGACCAGGCGCCAGGCAGCATAGGCCGCGGCGATTAGGCCGGCCGCGATGACCCCGGTATAGGCAAGCCGCAGCGGCGTGCTTTCGATCCCATCGAGGGTGGTGAAGAACTCCGACACCGCAAAGAGGCCGAACAGCACAATCGCCACAAGGCCCGCCATGCGCAAAAGCAGGGAG
>JBCDJA010000081.1:0-8806 GCA_038748465.1 Pseudomonadota bacterium | reverse complement strand
CAGGCGCCAGCCAACGACTCAACACGGCGAGGGCCCGCCCCGTGGTAGGCCTCAGCGATAAGGCGCGAGGCAGCGGGGCTTTCGAATTGTCGCGATTCCGGGCCCACGCCCTGGTGCTGGCCGCGGTTTTGGCCGTCATCCTGGCGCCGGGATTGGCGGCCAAGCTGCTTTTCGGTCTTGCCGGCGACTTTTTGAAAGCCTTCGACTGGCTGGTGCTCTTCAGTTCCACTGCGATGGTGGTTCTTTGCGCTGTCTTGGCCCTGAGCCCTTTCGGCAAACTGCGGCTCGGCGGCGCGGCGGCCCGGCCCGAATTCGGCAGGCTGTCATGGTGGGCGATGTTGTTTGCCACGGGCATGGGGGCGGGGCTGGTTTTTTGGGGCGCGGCCGAGCCGCTGATCCACACGGCGAGCCCGCCGCCGCATCTCTCCGCCGACAGCCAAACCGGCGCAGAACGGGTCGCGTTTTCGCTCACGCTGCTGCATTGGGCCGTCCACCCCTGGGCGATTTATGCCCTTAGCGCCCTCACGATTGCCTTCTTCGCGTTTCGGCGGGGGGCGCCCTTGTTGCCGTCGGCGCCATTTCGGTCGGGAAAGGCCGGCCCACCGTCGCCTCTTCTTAATGTGATCGACTGGGTGGCCCTTATCGCCGTGCTGTTTGGGGTCGTCGCCTCCATGGGGCAGGGCATCTTGCAAATGACCGCCGGCCTCTCGTTGGGTTTTGAGGGGCTCACCCCCGAGACCCGGTGGGTGCAACTTGCGCTGCTCTGCGTTTTGGCGACGGTGTTTTTGGCATCGGCCGCGGGCGGGCTCGATCGCGGGATCAAACCCTTAAGCGATCTTAATATGGCCCTTGCCTGTCTCCTCCTGGCCTTCGTCTTCATAGCCGGCCCCACGGCCGATCTCGCCTCTCGCTTGGTCGGGGCAAGCGCTGCCTATTTGCAGGACCTGACCTGGCTTTCGACCGATTTGACGCGCGCGGGAGAGGGCGGAGGCTGGACGCGCGATTGGACCTTGACCTATTTCCTCTGGTGGGTGTCTTGGGGGCCTTTTGTCGGCGTGTTCGTCGCACGGATCAGCAGAGGGCGGACAATCCGAGATTTTCTCGCCGGGGTCGTTCTTATCCCCTCCCTCTTTACACTGGCCTGGTTTGGGGTGATGGGGGGTGCGGGCTTGCATGCGGAATATGTTGAGGGCCGCTCGCTTGGCATCGACAGCTTCGAATCGGCCCCACTGGCGACCTATGCTCTGCTTGCGTCCTATCCGCTGGCGGAGCTTGCCCAGGTCATAACCGGGCTTCTCGTCTTTATCTTTCTCGTAACAAGCGCCGATTCGGGCGCTTATGTGCTTGCCGTGTTCTCGCGCCAGGGCCAGGGCACCCCGCCGGTTTCCGAGCGCCTGTTTTGGGGCGCGGTCATAGCCGGGCTGACGGCGGGGGCGCTCATGACAGGAGAGGGGCAACGGGCGATGCGGGTCTTTGCCATTACGGGCTCGATCCCGCTGTTGTTTTTGTTGCTTGCGCAGATCGGCAGGCTTCTCTGGGCCTTGCGCGAGGAGCGGCCAAACCGCGACGGCCTTCCAGATTAAGAGGATCGGCGCAGGCTTGCCTGCAGGGCGTCCATCAACTCTTCAACCGCGCTTGCCGGGGTCGTCTCGCCGGCGATGAGGGCTGCCTCAAGGCGCTGTTTTTCGGCAAGGAGCGTGTCGTCCTCCTCGATCAGGCCGGTCAGTCGATCCGTCAGCAGACTGTTCATCCATCGAATTTGCTGGGCGTTTCGCTTCGCCTCAAAGGTCCCTTCCTCCTCCAAATGATCTCTATGGGCATTAATTTGCTGCCAAATTTCGCTCAAGCCCTCACCGGCTAAGCCACTGCAAAGCAAAACGGGCGGCGTCCACGTCTCGCCCACGGGCTGGGTGATGTGGAGCGCGGCCCGATAATGGCTTGCAGCCGCGCGCGCGCCTTTTTGGTTGTCCCCATCGGCCTTATTGACGGCGATCATATCGGCGAGTTCCAGCACGCCTTTTTTGATCCCTTGCAGCTCGTCGCCGGCACCTGGAAGCATCAAAACCAAAAAGAAATCGACCATTTCAGAGACAACCGTCTCCGATTGTCCGACACCGACCGTCTCTATAAGGATGACATCAAATCCGGCCGCCTCGCACAGCAACATGCTTTCTCGGGTTTTCGCCGCAACGCCCCCCAGCGTGCCGGCGGCGGGGGAGGGCCGAATATAGGCACCCGGATTGACGCTGAGCTGCGCCATGCGGGTTTTATCGCCAAGGATCGAGCCCCCTGTGCGTCCCGAGGAGGGATCGACGGCCAAGACGGCAACCTTGTGGCCGGCCTCGATGAGCATAAGGCCGAAGGCCTCAATGAAGGTTGATTTGCCCACCCCCGGAACCCCCGTAATCCCGATCCGCCGAGCGGCCCCGGTGTGGGGCAGGAGCGCCGTTAGCAATTGTTGCGCAGCGCGTCTGTGGTCAGGGCGCTTGCTCTCGACAAGCGTGATCGCTCGGGCAAGGGCTGCCCGCTCGCCGCCGACGATGCGCTCGGCCCACAATTTTGGATCGTCGAGGATTGGGGTTTGCTGAGAAGCACGCGGCATCGACAGGGGCCGTGTTTGGGAATGATCGCCTCGACCATGATGGCCGCCGACGGGCCCCGTGCCAAGGCGCGTGGCTCGACCGGCGGAAGGGGGGTGCATGGAAAAGGGCTAGCGTGACCGTGCCCGGGGCGGGCCGGCAGATCAAGCCGGTTTTCGGGGTGATCGATCAGACGAAAAAGATGTCGTCATCGCTTGCGACGGGGGGCTCGCCGAGGGGCGTGTTGCCGTTATTTGCTTGGCCGTTATGGGCCCGATGATCGGCAAATCCCTCGAGCTCTCGCGCTAGGTCGTGCAGCCGCGTGGCGTCCTCTCCCGACCCGTCACGCGCGACCGATCGGATTAAGGCCGCGGCTTTCTCAAGCGCGTGTCGGTGATCAGGGTTCATGGGGCCCGTCGCAAGATCTCAAGAAGCCATGACGATAGATCGCCATGGATTAAATTTGTCCGAAATCTGGATTGTAATTTTAGTGATTACGGATTTACCGCCGGGATGGCGGGGCCGGACCAGGCCGGGGCTCTCCCAGCCAGCTTTTCAAAACGGCGCGCGCCAACGTAACACCGGCTCCTCGGGGGTTTTTGGGGTTTTGGGGGTTTTTGAGGTTTTTGAGGTTTTGGGGGTTTTTGGAGCCTTCGGGCCTTAGGGCTTGGCTTTCAGGGCCGAACGGGCGTTGCGGCGCGCTAGGAGGCGCAAGCGCAAGGCGTTGAGCTTGATAAAGCCTTCCGCATCGGTCTGGTCATAGACGCTGTCTTCTTCGAAGGTCACATGCTCTTCGGAGTAGAGCGAAGCGGGGGACTGGCGGCCGATGACATGGGCGGCGCCCTTGTAAAGCTTGAGACGCACGGTGCCGGTGACATGCTCCTGGCTCTTGTCGATCAAGGCCTGCAGCATCTCCCGCTCGGGACTGAACCAAAACCCGTTGTAGATCAGCTCAGCATAGCGCGGCATCAGCTCGTCTTTGAGATGCATGGCGCCGCCGTCGAGGGTGAGGCTTTCCATGGCCCGATGCGCGGTCAGCAAAATCGTCCCCCCTGGGGTTTCGTAAATACCGCGCGATTTCATGCCGACGAACCGGTTCTCCACAAGGTCAAGGCGGCCGATGCCGTGGGTCCGCCCAAGTTCGTTGAGGGCCTCAAGCAAGCGCGCCGGGCTTAGGGGCGCGCTATCGAGGGACACCGCATCGCCGGCCTCAAACCCGATCTCGACGATCTGCGGCGTTTCGGGCGCGTCCTCCGGGTCCACGGTGCGCTGAAACACATAAGGCTCGGGCGCCACGGCCGGGTCTTCCAAGATGCGTCCCTCACTTGACGTATGCAGAAGGTTTGCATCGACCGAGAAAGGCGCCTCGCCGCGCTTATCCTTTGGGATCGGGATCTGGTGATCTTGCGCGAAATCGATCAGCTTACTGCGGCTTGTCAAATCCCATTCCCGCCAGGGCGCGATCACGCGGATATCGGGATCGAGGGCATAATAGCCAAGCTCAAAGCGCACTTGATCGTTGCCTTTGCCGGTTGCCCCATGACAGACGGCATCCGCGCCGGTGGCATGGGCGATCTCGATTTGGCGTTTGGCGATAAGCGGCCGGGCGATCGACGTGCCGAGGAGGTAGACCCCTTCGTAAAGGGCGTTGGCCCGGAACATGGGAAAGACATAGTCGCGAACGAACTCCTCCCGGAGGTCCTCGATATAGATCTCCTGGATGCCAAGCATCTCGGCCTTTTTGCGGGCGGGCTCAAGCTCCTCGCCTTGCCCGAGGTCGGCCGTAAAGGTCACCACCTCGCAGCCATAGGTTGTTTGGAGCCATTTAAGGATGATAGAGGTGTCAAGGCCACCGGAATAGGCGAGCACAACTTTTTTGATCGAGGTATCAGACATGGGCAGGAGTTTTGCGAGCCTAGAGCGGCTTTGGCAAGCGCGGGCTTGACGCGCACGGGATTTGGCGGGTGCTTGTCGACCGGGCGTGTCGGCGGTTGCGTGGTGGTGCCCGGCTGTGTGCGCCTACTTGCTTCGCTGCTTTTTGCTAGGGCTTTTTTTAAGGTCGTGCTTGGGCGGCCGGCCACCCTCGCCTTTGCCGCCGTCGCCCTTGCCCCCTTTGGCGCCTGCGCCCTTACCGTGTTTTTTCGGTTTTCCGGGTTTTTTGGGCTTATCGGGCTTTTGCTCGGCCCCGTTTATCACCTTGGCGCTGCTGCCGTTTTTAAAGCCTGACAGCATCGTACCGATGATTTGCTTTGCCTCTTTGCGCGCCTGCTCAGGGTCCTCGGCGGCGGCGATAAGTTGCACGGCCTCGCTCATGGCACTGACGACCATTTTGGACACCGTCGCGGGGACCGGGATTGCGTAATCGTCCTTGTCCCGCGTTTCGCTCAGTATGCGTTCAAACGCGCCCAACACATATTTTGAATCAAGCTCGCGCCACCGGGTCCAGCCCATAACCGCGGGGCCATCGGTGAGGAGAATTCGGTGGGTGCCCCGCTCGGCCATGGACTCAAGAAACGCGTCAATGCCGGCGGAAATCGCCTCATCTCTTGTGCGGGCCCGCTCAATGCCTGGCTGCAAGGTGTTCAGCACCCGGATTTGCTCGTTGACATAGACAGCCTCGAAAAGCGCCTGCTTGTCTTCGAAGTGGTGGTAAAGAGCACCCCGTGTCAGTCCGGTCTTTCCCACCACGTCATTGGTTGCCGCGTCAGCAAAGCCTTTCTCGGCGAACTCGTCTCGCGCTGTCGCCAACAAGTCGGCGCGCGTTCTCTCTTTTCTTTCAGCTTTTGAAAGCCGTTCTTCCATTCCCCGTCTACCGCCAAAAGCGGCATCCCCAGCTGATCGGTTTTACGGAATATGCGGTTGAGGAGGCACCATAACCCTACGCGAGGCGGCATCCAAGCGAACAGAACTCTTGACTCCGACATTTAACGGCGCGCGGTCAGTGCGCCGCGGTTTGCCTCACCTTACCGGTGCCCGCGTCCAGACCGGCCGGTGCGATCGCCCGGCGCGCAGAGGCGCGTTGTTTTTGGCTTGCTGATTTGAGCTGCCCGCAGGCGGCCATAATGTCTCGCCCACGCGGCGTGCGGACCGGACTTGCATAGCCGGCGCGATTGACGATGTCTGCGAACGTTTCGATCGTTTCCCAGTCGGAACAATCGTAAAGGGCATCTGGCCAGGGGTTGAACGGGATGAGATTAATTTTCGCCGGAATGCCCTCAAGCAGCCGCACAAGTTTTCGGGCATCGGCCTCGCTGTCGTTAACGCCCTTCAACATCACATATTCAAAGGTGATGCGCTTGGCGTTGGAGAGCCCGGGATAGGCGCGGCACGCCGCCATCAGCTCCGCAATCGGATATTTTTTGTTGAGCGGCACCAGGCGATTGCGCACCTCGTCGGTCACGCCGTGCAAGGAAATCGCAAGCATGACGCCCATTTCCTGGCCGGCGCGCGGGATTTCCGGAACGACACCGGCTGTCGACAGGGTAATCCGGCGTTTCGAGATCGAGAGGCCTTCCGGATCGGACAGAATGTGCACGGCATCGCGCACATTGGCGAAGTTGTAGAGCGGCTCGCCCATGCCCATGAAGACGATGTTGGTGATCAACCGGCGCCCTTGCCCTTTCGCCTCGGCCTGGAGGGCCCATTCGCCCAATCGGTCCTTGGCGATCAGCAGTTGGGAGACGATCTCACCGGCGGTGAGGTTGCGCACCAGGCGTTGGGTGCCCGTGTGGCAGAAGGTGCAATTAAGGGTGCAGCCCACCTGGGAGGAGATGCAAAGGGTGCCCCGATCCGCCTCGGGAATGTAAACCGCTTCAGCCTCTGCGCCCGGTGCAAATCGGATCAGCCATTTGACCGTCCCGTCGCTCGAGTGCTGCTCGTCGATGATCTCAGGCCGTGCGATTGTCAGGTGATGGGCAAAATCCGCGCGCGCCGCCTTTGACAGGTTTGTCATCGCGCCGAAATCGGTGGCGCCGCGCACATAAAGCCAGTTCCAGAGTTGCGAGGCGCGCATGCCCACCTGCCGGTCGGGCACGCCAAGCTCAGCAAGGCGCGCGCGCAACGCATCGCGCGGTGCCCCCACAAGGGGGAACGCGGGTTGGGTGTCGTTGCTGAGGGGCACAGCGGCCTCTGCCATCGCGGCACGTCTCTTGTGAACGCTCCAGCCGCGGTCGATAGACCACCCCTTTCAAGGAGGCAAGGCCCAAGCGCCTTACCCCTTGGCTTAGCCGAGGGCCGGAGTGGTTAGCGGTAAGGCTTTCAGGCGGATCTCAGGTGCAGTTCTTGGCGACGTGTTCGAGTGCCGCCGTCACGCCCGACAAGGAATAATTGTCCTTGGTCAGGGTGCCGCGCTGGGAGGTGCCGGTCACGATCATGCGCGATCCGCGGCGCATTGCATTGACGATGCGTTTTTCTGAATCGCCGTCGCGAAGCCAGGCTGCGTCCTCCTGCGTGAAGAGCTCAAACTTGTCAGAGCCAATGGTCACCGTGACGGAGGACCCGACTTTGTAAGGGTAGCCGGTAATCACACTCGGCTCGAGGCCTGAATTTTTTGGACCCCAATCGGTGATCATGAAAAAGATATCGCCGCGCTTGACGTTCTTCGGCGACGTGCTCTTGGGCTCGGACACGACGAAACAGATCGTTTCAGTCCCGTCCTCGACGCGAAAGGCGTTCCAATCCTTAAATTTGCCGAGCAGTTTCGGCGGCGCGCTTTGGGCCGTGCCGGTCAATGAAAGGCTTGTCAGAACGAGAGCGAATGCAAAAAGAAGAGAAGAGGTCCGAGTTTTCATGGCCCACCGTATCTCGAGAAGGCGTTGCGACAGGTAACATCCGGGTCGGGCAGAACCGCAAATCCCGGTATTACGTTAGCGATTATAAATCCCCCCTGGATCGCGCTTAAGATGCACGCTTTAATGCACCGAGTTTCGTCAAACAAACGTTGGTTCGGGGCCAAACTAAGGCACAGAGCAGCGCGGAACAATCGACTTTCCAGGACCTTTTGCATCAAGCCAAGGGCTGGTTAACAAAAGGTTTCAGGCGGAGGCGGCTATCAAGAGATCCTATCCATGACGGATCGCAGCGGGAGCGGAAATCACCCCAGCGGGCCAGGCGGGGCGCAAAGCGGGCCGGTCCGCTCGGCCGAGGCTGGCGGGTCCGGTCTTGTGGCGCCAACGATTGGCGCCGAGCCGAGCCGGGATGAGCTTGCTGGCTGGATCGAAGCGATTGCCGAGCACTCGTGCCGGGACGCCTTCGCCAATCTCTTCCGCTATTACGCGCCGCGCATCAAAGGCTATCTCGTGCGGCTTGGCGCCGGTGCGCACCAGGCCGAGGAGCTGGTACAGGACGTGATGTTGACCTTGTGGCGCAAGGCCCATCTTTACGATCGCAGCCAGGCGTCCGCCTCGACCTGGATTTTCACGATTGCCCGGAACCGACGCATCGATGTGCTGCGCCGGGAACGTCATCTCGAGATTGACCCGGAAGATCCGGTGCTCGTGCCCGAGGCGGAAGTCTCGCCCCATGATGCGTTGCTGGCCGGCCAGCGGGAGGACCGGCTGCGGGCGGCGATCAAGCATCTCCCGGAAGAACAGCTCGACCTTTTGCAGCGGGCTTTCTTCGCCGGTCAAACCCACCGGGAGATCGCCGATGAGACCGGATTACCGCTCGGAACGGTGAAGTCTCGTCTCAGGCTGGCCTTTGGCCGATTACGCAAGGCCCTTGATGGGCAAGTCTGACCGGCCCCCGAGCCCTTGCCCGAGCCCGATCCCTAGTTTCCGGGCGATCCCTTACTTCTCGACGATCCCATATTTGGCGGGGCGCTCGGCAAAACGTCCAAGGCTGAGCATCCGGTCATAGACAACAATGCCGGCAGCCACCGACACATTCACGCAAAACCGAGCGGGGATTTGCACAATGGCGTGACACCGCTCAAGCGCGTCATCGCTCAGCACACCCCGTTCAGGACCAAAGAGGTAAGCTGCCGACAGGGGATGGCGGAACGCGGGAAGGTCTACCGCAGAATCCGACAGCTCGACCCCCACAAGCCGGCAGGCCTTTGGCAAGGCCAGATCCTCCACGCTGTCCCATTCATGGTACGGAATATGGGCAACAGAGCCGGCTGTGTCGGACCGGACGCGCCGAACATTTTTGTGCATGGCGACCGAGAACAGAAAGCTTGCACCAAAGGCATGGGCAGTGCGGAAGATCGCCCCCACATTCATCGCCTT
>JBCDJA010000080.1:0-8843 GCA_038748465.1 Pseudomonadota bacterium | reverse complement strand
GACCGGAATTAGAAATACCATTCAAAAATAGGGTTTTGGTGCGTTTTAGCCATAGTTTTGCTGCCATGCAGCAAAAACCCTACGTCAAATTGTGCCGTGCAAAAATAATCAGCTTGCTTTTTTTGCATCTGCGTCGTGAACGACCTTTGGTTTCCTGCCTTTTGGCCGTGGTGCGCGTACGGAAAGCAGCTCTTCAAAGCTTTCTCGTAGGCATGCTGAGTAAAAATCAGGATCGGGTAGCATTTCAGCACACGCATTAAATGAGATCGTCAGTACATCACAATAGGAGTTAACGACATGCCCCAGCCCCATGCCGTCAAAGATCGGCACAAGCCCGTACATGCGCTCCATTTTGGCGCCGCAATTGTAGATCGGGATGGGTGGGCCCGGCACATTGGTAATGACCGTGTTGAAAATCGGCGCGATTCGGTTCGCAATCCCGTAGGTCGTGTAAACGCGCGAGGCGAGGCCGACCAAGGCCGAGGGCAGCAAGGTTGAGTAATCTTGCAAGGATTCCGCGCCCACAGCGTCCAGCATCTCCTTGCGTGACAGTTGGCTGTCGTGCTGAAAAGCGATGCGCTCGTCCGGATCGGCGATATGGGTGCCCAGTGGCACCGACATGACAGTCACCTGATTGCCGAGGTCTTTTTTTGCGTTCTCTGAGCGGACGGACACCGGCACCATCGACAACAGCGGATCGTCGGGCAGCATGTCGCCCGATTTGAGATATTTGTGCAGGGCGCCCGCGCAGATCGTTAAGACCACATCGTTGAGTTTCAGCCCCGGCTCGCTCTCTTTGATGGCCTTCACCTCAGCAAGGTCGAAGCACTCCCCGCCGAACACCCGATGCGGCGAAACCTTCCCGTTAAAGACGGTCTTGGGGCCAACGGATTTGAATTTCGACCGCTCGCCAGTGACCGATTGTTTGACCATGAAACTGGCAAAACGGCGCGCGCTGCCGATAACCGCCTTGCCGGCACTAATCGTCTGTCCGGGGACTTTCAAGGCGTGGACATAGGCCCGGCCCAGAAGCTCGACCTGGGTGGGGATCGGCTCGGGCTTCCATTTGCGTCTGGGCTTCTCGGCCTCCGCATCGGCCGATAATTCATGGGAGGTGGACATCACTTCAATGCCCGAAAGCCCATCGATCGCCGCGTGGTGGACCTTGTTGATGAGGGCATAAGCGCCTTTCGGCACGCCTTTCACAGCATCGACCCCCTCGACCACATACATTTCCCAAAGCGGTTTTTCGAGGTCGAGGTGCTCGGCAAAGATGTGGCTTGCAAGCGCCATAAGCTGGTCCCAGTCGCCGGGCGCGGGGATTGCGGTGTGCTTGATGTGGTATTCGATGTCGAAGTCCGGATCGTTGATCCAGTAGGGCAGGTCAACGCTCATCGGCACGCGCACAAGGCGCTCGCGCATCATTTTGGCGCGATGGATGCGTTGCTCGACAAACCCGCGGAGCCGATCGATCGAGAAGCCGCCGTCCGGGATCGTCGAAGGATCATAGAGGCAGACCGAGCCGATATGCATCGGCGTGCGTGGGGTATCGAGAGCCAAAAAGCCCGTGTCGAGAGAGCTGAGTTGGCGCATGGCCTGGCCTCCTCCTAGAGCATTCAGAGCAAGCCACGAACGGTTGGGTCCTGCCCCATAGGTCCGGCGCGCCTGCATTGAGCCGCCCGCACGGCCTGGCGCGGGCGCTTGGCGCCAGCGTAGCATGCGAGACGCCCAGAGCTCTTAGTACTGGCAAATGGTTGCCTTAACCTTGCCAATCCCACTTTGGGGCAGGCCCTTCCGGGCACCCAGGGGCGCCAACGCGCCTACCAGTGAACCCCTTTGGTCAGGGCCGCGAAGGCCACGGCCTCGCTTGAGGGTTTTTCCTCCACCTGCTTTTGCGGCCCGCCTTTCGCGGCAGCTGAGTCGTTGAACAGACGGAAGACATTGTTGGAGAGGGCGTTCATGGCCTTCGGCGAGACGGCCCAGAGAGCCTGCATAATGGTGCCGAGCCGGGTGGAGATTTGCGTCGGCTTTTGGACGATGCCTTTGCAAATGAGGTCTGCGGCCTGGTCAGGGTTCAAGGTCGGCACATGATCGTAGAGCTTTGTCGGCGCGATCATGGGCGTTTTTACAAGTGGCATGTAAATATTCGTGAACCGAATGTTCTTGTGCGCAAATTCCGGTGCAGCGCAGCGGGAGAACGCATCGAGCGCCGATTTGGAGGCCACATAGGCCGAGAACCGGGGCTGGTTCACTTGGCAACCAATGGACAGCACATTGATGATTTGGCCGCCTTTGCGCTCTGACATGCCGGGCAGGGCCCTTAAAATGAGCCTCAGGCAGCCGAAATAATTGAGCTGCATGGTCCGTTCGAAATCGTGAAACCGGTCATAGGACAGCGCCACCGATCGGCGGATCGACCGCCCCGCATTATTGACCAAAACATCGATCCCGCCGAGATCCTTCTCCACATCGGCAATGATCTGATCGATGCTCTCCATATCGGCAAGGTCTGCCCGATAGGCATACACCTCGCCGCCTTTAGCCTCGAGCTGGGCCTTGACCTCGGCAAGGTCCTCTGGCGTTCGGGCCGCGATCACGGTTTTGGCGCCGGCGGCAGCGACTTTCTCGGCCGTGGCAAGTCCGATCCCTGACGTCGCCCCGGTAATCAGCACGACCTTTCCGGACACCGCATTATGCAAACTGCGCACACGGAACAGGTCCGGATCGAGGTTGCGTTCCCAAAAGTCCCAAATCGTTCCGGCATAGGACTTGAGCGGCGGACAGGCGATGCCCGAGCCTTTGAGGGCCGCCTCTGTGTCGCGGTTGTCAAAGCGGGTTGGGTATTTGATGAACTTCAGCGTTTGTTTCGGAATTTCCATATCCGACAGCACCGACTCGCCCATCGATTTGATCGGAGGCAAGTTCGTAATGCCGTGGCGGATCGCTTTGGGAATGAATTCAAACAACCGCGCATCAATCCGCAGGCCGAAAACCGGGGCATGGGCGGCATCGGCGAAAATGTTCAACACTTCGCCAATCCGGTGGTGATCTGGATTGGTGAGGTGGAAGGCACGCCCGTCGAGGCCCCCCTTATGGGCGATGTGGTCCATCGCCGAGGCCACATAATCGACCGGCACGATGTTCATGAAACCGCCTTCAAGCCCGATCAGGCTGACCCATTGGGGCATCAGGCGACGGATTTTCTGGATCAGTTTGAAGTAGAAGTAGGGGCCATCGATCTTGTCGATCTCCCCAGTTTCCGAGTGGCCGACGACAATCCCTGGGCGGTAGATCCGCCAGGGGATCTTGCAGCTCTCCCGGACGATTTGCTCCGAGTCATGCTTGGTGCGGAAATAAGGATGCTCGTTCGGCTCCCACTCGCTAAACATGTCCTCGCGCCAATAGCCGGAATAAAGTCCGGCCGCCGCGATCGAACTTGTGTGATGGAAGCACTCGGCCCCGAGGGCTTCGGCCGCCGCCACCGCGTTGCGGGTGCCCTCCACATTGGCTTTGATTTGCTCGTCATCGTTTTCATTTTCGATGTCATAAATTGCGGCAAGGTGAAAGACGTGCTTCACCTTCCCCTCAAGCGCCGCCAGATCTTTTTTCGAAATGCCGAGTTTGCTTTTGAGGAGATCGCCTTTGACCGGGACAATACGGCCGTCTTCATCGCCCACGCGCTCGCGCAGATCGTCAATTTTCGCCTTCGATGCAGAGCGCACGAGCACATAGATCGTGCCCTCCCGCTCCATCAGGCAAGTGATCAGATTACGGCCAATAAAGCCGGTGCCACCGGTGACCAGATACATGGATGATCCCTCCCGCGGCCCGGAGGACGGGGCGGGGCGCATAAGCCTCACCACCCATCCATCTCGCACCGCACGTTTTGAAGTGTTCGTTGCGTTGGCTGGCAGAGACGAAGAAACGCCCCTAAAGCGCCGGTCACGATATCGCAAATGCCCGCCGCGGCAAGCATTTCGCGAGACACCGACAGCGTGTCTCCGGCGAGCCCGGCTTCCTTTTACGTACGGGTAACGCCTTGCCGCAACGTTTTGCGAGGGAATGGGGCAGGAGATCGCCCCCTCGTGCCGGGGGAGCGTGGGTGAGGGTGCCAGGCGGCGGACCGCGGGTTTCCTAAACCGTTTTGAGACGTTGGAGCCCGGAGGCGGTCAGCCGCGGTTGGGGGCGTTGCATCAGGCCGCGCGCGCAAAGAGCGGAATATGGCGCCGGTCGATGGGTTTTGCCGGCAAGCGGCCGGCCTTGCGAGGGGTGAGCTTGGCAGTTGGGCGTGCCGTGGCGCCATAGCCCTTGCCCAGCCGGGTGCCCGCCGCGTGCAATCGGATGGCGGCCGGGTCCTCGCTCTGCAAGAGGCCCCAACGCCCCAGCTGCTCACCGACCCTCGGGCCACTGCCAATCACCGCGAGGGCCGGTGCGAGCAAGAGACCAAGCACCGTGGGCAGCAACCACCACACACCGCTTGGGATCAGCACAGCCCCAACGGCCAAAATGCCAAGGCCAAGCAGCACGTGGCTGGCATGAAGGCGCAGGGCCTCCAACCAGGGCAGGCTCGTCCCCGCCCGGGTTTGCGTTGCCCATCCTGTATCCCGCCCACGGAGGATATCGAAAACATGGCATGAGTGCAGCACCATGAAGATCGGGGCCAGTAAGGTCGACACCACAAGCTCCAGCAGCCAACTTGCTATCAGCCGTAACGAGCCGCCGAATTGCTGGCGCAAGGCACGGTTTGCAAGGGCGTCCGTTAGGCCGATCAGCCGGGGAAAGAGCAAGACCGATACGGTAAAGACAAACGCAGCCGCAGCGCTTGTGTGATCCACTTGAAGATGGCCCGGCTCGCTCGCCTGGGCCGCACTCACGATCAGCCCGCCCTCCAAAAAGGTCGCGTTGGGCAGCAGCAGCCCCGCGATGATAAACCCAAGCCACAAGGGCGCCGCGGCATATCCCATGATCCCATCGATCATATGGACACGGTTCATCCACGGCGTGCCGCCGGCCCTAACAAAGGCGACATGCTGCAGGTTACCTTGCGCCCAACGCCGATCCCGTTTGGCCGCGTCCAAGAGCGTCGGCGGGCAGCCTTCGTAAGAGCCGGTGATGTCGGTCGCCAGCACGACCGACCAACCCGCGCGGCGCATAAAGGCCGCTTCAACAAAGTCATGGGACAGCACATCGCCGCCAAAGGGCTTGGCCCCGGGAAGTGAGGGCAGACCGCAAGTTTCGGCAAAGGCGCGGGTGCGGATGATTGCATTGTGCCCCCAGTAATTGCCGTCCCTATGCTGCCAAATCGCATGACCGAAGGCGACTGAAGGCCCATAGAGCCGATTGGCAAATTGCTGGAGCCGCCCAAAGACGGTCTGGGCGCCCACAAGCCGCGGAACGGTTTGCACGATGCCCGCAGCCGGGTCCCGCTCCATTGCATCGGCAAGGCGCAGCATGGCCTCGGCGGTCATCACACTGTCTGCATCAAGAACGATCATGTGATCGTACCAGCCACCCCAGCGCCGCACCCAATCGGCGACGTTGCCGGCTTTGCGCCCGATATTGTCTTCACGGCGGCGATACCAGACGGGCATGACCCCTGCCAACCGCTTTGCAAGCCGGCGCACGGCCCGGGCCTCGCGCGCGGCACTGGCCTGGTCCCGCGTGTCGCTCAGGACAAAAAGTTCAAAGGATCGGGCATGCCCGGCCTCAGAAAGCTCCCGGGCCATGGCCTCCAGCGACCCCGCCCAACCGCGCGGGTCTTCGGCATAGACCGGCATCAAAAGGGCAGTGCGGGTCTGCAGGGGCCCGTTGGGCATGCGGGTGTTCACCTTGCCGACAGGCCAAATAAGGGCCGTCACCGTTTTCGCTGCGGCAAACGCGATCCAGATGAACAAGGCCCCATAAAGCCCTAGCCCAACCCATTCGGCGAGGGTCACCGAGCGCGGCGCAAAGGCCTGTCCCATCAACACAAGGCCCGTCGCCACAAGCAGCCCGGTCAGGGCTATCGTGATAGAGCGATGGACACGGATCGAAAGTGGACTGGTCAGCGATGTACGCGATGCCCCGGTAACGGGTTGGACCGGCATAGGCAAGCTCGCCTCTACCGGCATGCGGCAATAGTCAGCCGGCCGATCGGATGTCCGGGTCGAGGGAAAGGGAAGGGTCATAGGCCCACCTATAAATCCAGGTTTCACTCACGGGCACTCCCTCCTGCTTCAGTATCATTCTTATGTCGGATGGTTCCCGCTCTTGTGGCCGGTAGGAAAATCCAACGCGAAGCATGTTTCGTTCGGCAATCCATCGAAGGGCGGGCGTTTCTGCGACGCCATAGGTCGTTTGGATTTCTGCCGTGATGGGTTGGTCAGCCCGCGCAGCCCGTTGCGCGATGCCGCCTTCTGCGAAGTCAACGATAAATTGGTGTGCGGTCTTATCGAATGTCTCGCCGACGCGGGTTGCCGCGACGCGTGCCAGGTTTGCTGCCTGCGGCTGTCCCCAGGTCAGGCGATAGGCAAAGGCGCTTTCAGCCCCCGCCGGTTGCCGGCGATCAGGCCGCCAAAATGCAACGACATTATCGAAGGTTTCATCCTTCGTCGGAATTTCAACAAGACGCACGGCGCCTGGGCCCCAATCCCCCAAGGGCTCGACCCGCGCTGAGGGGCGTTTGTGATAGAGCGCCTCATCGTCTTCAAAGTCCGCAAAAGCGCGCGCCCGCTGCTCGAGAGAAAATGTCGGCGCTGCGTCAAACGAGAAGTCGCTCAGCATCAAAGACGGTGGATTGATCAGCGGCCGCCAGATGCGCTCTGCCGCTGTCTCGATCAGAAGTCCATCGGAATCGTGCACTGCCGGGCGGTGATCGTAGATGCCCGGCCTATCCGATGGGCTGAAATAGAACATACTGGTCAAGGGTGCCCAACCGAGATCGGTGTTTTCGGTGCGCGAGAATACCCGCGCGGTCACGGTCATCTCGGTTGTCGGACCGGGCTTGGTGAGAAAACGATACGCTCCGGTAACGGACTGGCTTTCCATCAGTGCAAAAATTTCAAGCGGTGCATCGAGCCCGCCTGGTCGTTTCAACCAGAACGCGGTAAAGACCGGGAATTCCTCTGGCGCGGGTCCGCCGGTGCCGATGCTCAGTCCACGGGCGGAAAGGCCATAAAGCTGGTCCTTGGCAACCGCCCGAAAGTAGCTCGCCCCGAGGAACACCAAAAACTCGTCCATCACCGCCGAGCGGTTAAGGGGCGCCCGGACCCGAAAGCCGGCATAATCGTTCGCCAAGCTCGATGGATCGAGGGAAAGGCCCTCCGGATACGTGAAGAAATCAGGGGTGTAGTCGATGGCCTTGTTCGCCGATCCCGTGAGCTCAAAAAGCTTTACGGGGACGCGAAAAAGCCCCCCGGGATGGAAATAATCGACCGAATAGGGTGCTGACGAGCTGGCCCATAGACCCTCAGACGTCCTGAAGCGGATCGCGCGATAGTCATCATAGGTGAGGGTACCGAGGGTCTCCGGCAAGGTGTTAAGGGGGCGCGCGGCGGCCTTGGACAAGGCGCGGGCTAGGGTGATCACGTCGTCAAATTGGGTGACGGCATCAAGGGGCAGGTCACCGGCAGGCTGCTTGTTTGCCAGGGCGTTGGGCGCCCCCGCGGCAAAGGCGGCGCCGAGACCGGCCGCGTGGGCCAGGCCTTGCAGCACGGTGCGGCGCGATGCGCGGACGCTTTGGGTATCTAAGCCTTCGATTTGGCGCGTCATGGGTCTCGTCTCTCCGAGCCGTATCGGCGGAACGCAAACAGTTCCGATACGTACGAATATGGCGACGCAGCATAGGGAGTCGCCAGCTAACCCGTTGTGATAAAGGAATGAACGCGCCGGTACGATTGTGGGATTTGCAGTGCAGCATGGTCACGGCAGAGGGCCGCGTGCCCGTTTGTGTCCCAATATCGCCGTATTGTGTTTGCGCTTGCGCCCCATTTGCGCCCCCGATGTAGCCAGGGGACGGCACGAATGGCCTGCGCTGCCTAGAAATGCGTCATCGCGCGCCGCTTGGCGGCAGCATGCTCATCCGACCCGTGACAATTCGAGGGCTGCGCACAGGCCGTGGTAGCCTGGCGCATGCTGGCTTACGCGGCGGTGTTGCTTTGCAGCATCGGTGAATCGGGGATGGGTCGATCGATCGCCCGGTCAGAGGCGGAGCCGGCCTGGCCGCGCAAACCGCCCATATCGCGGCGACAAGGCAGGCGCTACGGGCAACCCGGCGGCCTTGTCTTCGGTGCGCTCTGGCCGGTTCATCCAATGGAAGAGGGCCGGCACGGTGATGAGGGCGATCACGGCTGACCCGGCGACGCCCCCCACAAAGGCCGTCGCCAAGGGCGGCCAAAAGGTTCCGCCGAAGAGAATGAGCGGCAGAAATCCGCCAATGGTCGTGAACGTGGTGGACAGGATGTGCCGAGAGCTATCGATGACGGTTTCGGTCGCTGCCGTCGCGTCCCCGGCCAACGCCTCCTCATCGGCGCGCAGGGCCGACAGAACCACGATCGTGCCGTTGATGGCGAGCCCAACAAGGCCCATCGTGCCGACAATCGCCATAAATCCGAGCGGGTAGCCAAAGATCCACACCCCAAAGATCGCCAGGCCCACGCCCAGAAAGCCGGTAAGTCCGACGATGCCGGCATAGCGGAAGGAGTTAAAGCTCAACACCAACGTCGCGACCATGAGCACCAAGAGCGGTCCTGCCTTGCTCGCAAGGCCCGCCAACGCATCGCCGCGTTGTTCCGCCTCGCCGCCGAAACTCATTGTGTAGCCTGGCGGCAGGTCCATCTCGGCCTCTGAAATCCGGCGCTGGAAAT
>JBCDJA010000079.1:0-8843 GCA_038748465.1 Pseudomonadota bacterium | reverse complement strand
ATGAGGGGGCCGACCCACAAGTGGCGTTTGACGAGGGGCTTGCAATTGGCCTGCGCTGGTATAAAGGCGGGGTGCGGCGCCAGCTGGGGCTCTGACCGGCGGCAGCACGCACGTCTTTAACCGGTTTGGTGGCCGATGGGGTTTTTACTCGGGTGTCTTGTCCTGGCAACTGCGTTTTCGCTTGGTGCGCGACGGGGTTGGCCGATGGAATTGTTCAGCCATTTTCGGCTGCAGTATTTTTTCCTGGCGCTTGGGCTTCTGGTTTTGGGGATTTTTATCGGGTCGTGGGGGGCCGCGATCATCGCCGGCGGCCTTGCTTATTTACACCGCCCACAAACGATGCCGGGCGGAAAGCCAAACGATCAACCGCCGTCTGACCAAGGATTAAACCTTGTTTGGGCAAACCTCGCCGGCCGGACCGAGGCACTCGATGCCCTAGCAAAACAGGTCGAGGACACCAAGGCGGATCTGATCGCCCTCACCGAATTGCCCTCCCACGCCTCGGACGATCTAGCGGCCCTGTTTCCAGATCATCCAGTCCGCACAGAAACGGGCGGGCGCACGCCCCACGATCTGACGCTGCTCTCCCGCCTACCGCTTGAAGACGTCGACGTGGTGAAGACCGATTTCGGTCATCCTGTCCTGACAGCGGACTGCCATTTGGGAGCGGTGCAAGACTTACCGGGACTACGGATCATTGCGTTGCATCCGCCGGCACCGCTCTTTCCAGGCAAGTTAGTCGCCCGGGATGAGGCGATCTCCGTTGCGATGGACGCGGCAGCCGCAAGCCCATTCCCGGCCCTTTTGGTGGGGGATCTTAACACCACTCCCTCGGCACCCGGCTTCGCCCCAGCGCTTGAATCCGGCCGCCTGACCGATGGGGCGGCCCAGGCGCCGGCCTTTGCCACCTGGCTGTCGCGCAATCCCCTGCTCGGGCTACGCATCGATCATGTTCTGGTGACGGATGGAATAACGGTCTCCTCGATCCATGCCGGACCGTCCATTGGCTCGGACCATTTCCCGGTCTATGCGACGCTCATGGTCGCTTGACCAAACCTTATTCCAATTCCCCCAGCGGATCGCGGTCAGGATCGGCGTTCCGGTTAAGCGGGACTGAGCGGTTTAGCTCATCTTGCGGACGCTCGCCCGCGATGACGGCTGCGATCATAAACAGAATCACCGCCAGGAAGAGCCACCCCATCCTACGTTTCACATAGGCCTTGATGGCGTCGGCGCCGGACATGTCGCGCCAACCCGTGAAGATCAGGAGCGAGATGATTGCGACCCCGCCGAGCACAAAGGCCGTTTGGAACCATTCAACGAACTCGGGCGTCAGCCGGTCGAAGCCTCCCATGCTCTCTCCCCTCGCAACACGGTCCCGCTCTCGGGCGCGGTCCGGGTCTGCCCAGGTTCCGGCTTTCCGTCAAGGGCGGGATCGACCGGTGAGGCCCCCGGCACACCCCGGCGATGAAAATACACCGAGGCGGCGAGCCGGCGCATGGGCGGCAAAGCGAACAAGGCCTCGATCACTCCGTTGGGCGGCGCGAGCGAGAGGGCCTTGCGCATCCATACCTTGGTGCGAAAGCGGGGATATTCCTGCGCCATGACCCGGCCTGGATCCGGGCCTCGATCCTCCAAATAATCGCCCACGACCTGGGCCATCCGCCGCCCAAAATGAAACGCGAGACGAATGCCGCCGCCTGTCAGTGGAGAGACCAAGCCGGCGGCATCCCCCGTCAAACACACCCGGTGCGTCGCGAAGGGCGAGACGAGCCCCCCGCAGGGAATGCGCCCACTGCGCCGCCCCAGGACCGGATCGCAGGTGAGCCCGGTCAAATCGCCGAAGCGGGCGGCCACGGCCGCGAGATCGGGTTTGTCAGTCCGCCGGGTGGCTAACCCAACTTGGGTCACCCCCAATCCGGGCACGGCCCAAGCGAGGTATCCCGGCGCGAGCTGGCTGTCGATGAGGCAATGCAGAAAGCGCGGGTCAAGGTCTTCTGAGGGGTGGCATTCCGCCTCCACGCCGACGAGCCAATCCCGGTTCGTCCCAAGTCCGAACGCCTCTGCGACCCGCGATCGCGCCCCGTCGGCGCCCACGAGATAACGCCCAGTAATGCCGAGGGGCGACACGCGCACCCCCTCCCCGTCCCGTTCCGCGCCCTCAAACCGGCAGCGGCAAAAAAGATCCGCCCCCGCCGCCTGAGCCTCCCAGCCAAGCCAATCGAGGAGGCCGGCCGTGTCGGTGGCCTGAAAAAAATATCCCGGCGCATGCAGATCAAGCGAGCGCCCGCGCGGCGTATAGAGCCTCACGCCGCGAATCTTGCGGGTAAAGCGCGCCGGAATATCTACCGCCTCCGTGGCTTCCTTGACCAAAATGCCGGTAGTATGGATCCGTGCTCCCGGGCGCGGTTTGGCTTCAAGCACGGCAACCTTCAGGCCTCGCAAGGCCGCGGTCCGAGCACAGACGAGCCCGGCAAAACTCGCTCCAACAATAATAAGATCGTAGACGGTCTTTTGGTCCTGCGGCATGGGGGCTCCGTGCGATGGCTGGGTTGGCCCTACACCGCGCGGCGATTGCGGCCTCAGGCGGGCAAAGCCAAGCAGCGGATCTGCAGCAAGTGTGCAGGCCTAGTGGTTCTAAGGGCTGAAGCAGAGGCTAAGCGGATAGGCGAGATGGAATGCCTCTGTTTCAGCCGAACCACTAGCGGACAGCCACACAGAACAAGCGAGGAAACGGGAGGAGCACGGCGCCATCCGCCGCGACGGGATAGGCCTCGGTAATCTTGGCCAAATAGGCCGCCCGAAAGGCCTGCGCATCGGCCGCATCGAGGCGCGAGAGATACGGCGTGAGGCCCGCGCCCGCCATCCAATCGACGATCGCCCCGGGCCCGGGCAGAACGTGCGTGTAGGTCGTCTGCCACAGATCGATGCGCGATGCGTGGGGGGCGAGCCAGCCATAATAGGCGGCAGGGGTGCTAATTTGCGCCCGCGCCTCGCCTGCGCCCCGTAGGGCCTTGGCCCAAGGGCCCGATTGAGCCAGCTCCCGCATCAGGCGATGGGTGGGTTCGGCCTCATTGCCCGGAACCTGAAAGGCAAGAACGCCTCCGGGCGTCAGGCGCTCCATGAGGCGGGGCAGCAGATCGGCGTGATCGGAGACCCAGTGAAGCACCGCATTGGCAAAAATGAGATCGACCGGCGTATCGGGCTGCCAGGTCGCGACATCGCCCTGTTCGAACCGGACCGACGGGAGCCTGGCGCGGGCGCTTGCCAGCATGTCCTCAGAGGTGTCGAGGCCCCGCACCTCCGCGCCTTGAAAGCGATCGACGAGCAAAGCGGTGGAATTGCCCGGCCCGCAGCCAAGATCGACAACGAAGCGACATTCAGTGAGCGGACCGGCAGCCAGCAGCTCGATCGCCGCTCGGGTTCGCTCGGCCTCGAACCGGCCATAGAGGCTCGCCTTCCACTCGATGTCGGCCTGGGCCGTCATTCGCGGCGATCGTCCTCGTCAAGCAGTTCATCGAAGGGGTCGCGATCCGGGTCCTGCTTTTTGTTGTAGGGCGTTCTGCGGCGAAGGCCGGTTTGCCCTTTCGCGCCGGCCGCCATCGCCATCACAATGGCCACCATGGCGATGACAATCGCGAAGGGAAGGATAAGCCCGATCATGTCCATAAAGTCCTGCTCGACCACGACCGTGTCCTTAGCCCAGGCCACCGACAGGGGAGAGCCCAAAACAAACGCCGCCAAACCGCCCGATAATCGTCCGCTCACCACCTATCCCCCCGTCGCTTTGTGCCGATTCCTCAAGCCGCATTCTCAGCACCGCCGAACCGGTGAGACCAGTCGGCGATTTGCTCGTCTTCGATTTTGGCAAACAACACATCCGGCACGTCAAAGCCATGGCCCGGCTGAAGGCGGGTTAGCTCGGCTTGCATATCGGTCGGCCAATGCAAGGGCTCGGCCGGCAACCGAAGCGCGTTGAGCATCGCTTCTGCCGTCTGCGGAACGATCGGCCGAGAGACATGGGCAAAAAACGCGATGAGGTTGATCGCGAAACGGATACCAACCGCCGCCTGGTCCTTGTCGGTCTTAAAATGCGCCCAGGGCGCTGCTTCGGTTAGATATTCGTTGCCGAGCACCCACAAGGCCCGAAGCTCCTGCATCGCTTTGCGAAACTCAAGCCCGTCAAGCATTGCCGAATAGGCGCTCAACCGCTCGCCAAAGGCGCGCTCAAACTCCGCCTCAAGGGCGCCGGGCGTGCCGCCTGAGGGGACGGCGCCGTCAAACCGCGATGCCGCAAATCGTAAGGTCCGATTGACGAAATTGCCAAGCACATCGGCCAAATCTTTGTTGACGGTCGATGCGAAGTGCTCCCACGTGAAGGAGCTGTCGCTCCCCTCTGGGCTGTTTGCCATCAGATAATACCGCCAGTAATCCGCCGGCAGAAGATCGAGGGCTTGGTCCATAAACACGCCACGCTTCATGCTGGTGGAGAACTTGCCGCCATACCAGGTCAGCCAATTAAAGCCTTTGATGGTGTCCACCACCTTCCAAGGCTCGCCGCTGCCAAGCAGCGTGATTGGAAAGCCCACGGTGTGAAACGGCACATTATCCTTGGCCATGAATTGCACGTAGCGAACATCGCTGGCCTCCTCGCCATACCACCAGCGCTTCCAGGCCCCTTCATCTTTATTGGCAAGCGCCCATTCCTGGGTCGCGCCGATATATTCAATCGGGGCATCAAACCAAACGTAGAAGACTTTCTCCTCAAAGCCGGCGCGCGGCGCACCGTCTTTGACAACCGGGATGCCCCATTTGAGGTCGCGCGTAATGCACCGGTCCGTCAGCCCCTCATCGAGCCATTTGTTCGCAATCGACGTCACAAGGCTCGGCCAATCCGATTTCGTGGCAATCCAGGCCCTCAGGGTATCGACCATTTTCGACTGCAACAGATAAAGATGGCGGGTGTCGCGCACCTCCAGATTGCGTGAGCCTGATATGGTTGAATACGGATCAATGAGGTCCACGGGGTCGAGCAATTTGCCGCAACTATCGCACTGATCTCCCCGCGCCTTTTCGTAGGAACAATAAGGGCACTGGCCTTCGATATAGCGGTCAGGCAAAAAGCGCTCATCGTCTACGGAATAAACCTGTGCATCCACGCGCTCCTCGATCAGGCCTGCGGCCTCCAAGCGCTCTGCAAAATGTTGGGTGAGGGCATAGTTTTGCGGCGATGAGGACCGACCGAAATAATCATAGGACAGCCCAAAAGCTTCGCCGTAATGGGCCTGAAGGGCATGCTGCTCGGCGCAAAAGGCGGCGACTTCTTGGTTCGCTTCGCGCGCTGCTAGCTCGGCCGGCGTGCCGTGCTCATCCGTTGCGCAGATATACAAAACCTCATCGCCCCGCGCCCTCAAATAGCGCGCATAGACATCGGCCGGCAACATGGACCCGACCAGATTGCCAAGGTGTTTGACCCCATTGATGTAGGGAAGAGCACTGGTGATCAGAGTTCGCATTTATGGGTCTTCCAGGCCAAAGGTGCGCTCGAGCGACGGGCGGCGATCTGCGCGGACCTTAGGAGCTTCGCCTGAGGCCGACAAGACGGCCCTGTGACCGGGACACGGGCCAAGGCCCTCGCCAAGGGCCTCAAAAAGCCACTCACTAAGGCCCTCAAACGCGCTTTCGCAATCAGGACTTAACGAGGGTCAAGTGCGATGGACCATCGCCTTGGCCCGACGCGCTAAACTGGCTCGCATAAAGCCTGCTGTAGAGGCCGCGCCCTTCCAGGAGGCTCGCATGGGTGCCACTTTCAACGACACGGCCCTGATCGAACACCACGATCTTGTCGGCATCGGCGATGGTCGACAAGCGATGGGCGATTACAACCACCGTCCTGTCTTTCATCAAGGTACGGAGGGCCTCCTGCACCAGTGACTCCGATTGGGTATCAAGCGCTGAGGTCGCTTCATCGAGAAGGAGGATCGGCGCGTCCTTCAACATCGCCCGGGCGATGGCAATGCGTTGGCGCTGGCCACCGGAAAGCCGCCCTCCCCCCTCGCCGACAAGACTGTCATACCCATTGGGCATCGCCATGATAAAGTCATGGGCTGCGGCCGCTTTCGCTGCGTCAATCACCTCATCGCGCGTTTTGTCAGGCATGCCATAGGCGATATTGGCGTGCACCGTCTCATCGAAGAGGAACGGGTCCTGGGTGACAAGCGCAATCGACCGACGCAGGCTGGCCATGGTGACGGCTCTAATATCCTGCCCGTCGATCTCCACAGCCCCATCGCTCACATCATAAAAGCGTAAGATCAGATTAAGGATGGTGCTTTTGCCGGCCCCACTCGGCCCAACAAGGGCCGTGGTGCGCCCCGCCGGCACATCGAAATTGACCTCGCTCAGGGCCTTACCATCCTCCGTATAGGAAAAGCTCACGCTGCGAAAGGCGACGGCGCCCCCCGTAACAGCAAGCGGGCTCGCGCCAGGCCGGTCGACGATCTGCGGCCGATCATCAAGCTCTTCAAAGACTTTTGCAGCCGCTGCGGCCCCTTCAAAAAAGGTCGGCACAAGCGAGGCCACCGAACGCATCGGCTGATAGGCAAGCATGGTCGCGCCGATAAAGGTCGCGAATTTCGCCAAGTCAAAGCTCGGATTGAAATAGGCATAGGCCATGATGGCCGCAAGCCCCAGACCCGTCGCGGCCTCGGAGATCGGAACCGTTGCCGACTTGGCGCCAACGCCTTTGAATTGGTGGGCCAATTTGCGCTCAATGCTAGCATGGGTGCGCGCGATTTCCCGATCTTCGCCGCCATAGGCCTTGACAACCCGTGTGCCGTCCAAATTTTCAGAGATCAGCGAGGCGAGCGTGCCCACCTCTTTCATTTGTTTCTTCACCGCTTTTTTGGTAATTTTTGTCTGTGTTCGCACATTCAAGACAATGATCGGGACGGCAATGGCGGCGATGCTCGCTAGAATAACGTCCTGGGAAAACATCACGACAAAGAGCGCCAGCACCGTAACCGCATCGCGCATGAGCGCGGTGAGGGCCTTGGCCGTCGAGTTGGCGACGATGCCGACATTGTTCATGGTCTGCGCCAGAAACTCGCCCGAATGGCGCGCGCCAAGGCGCTGCAGATCAGCCGTGTAGTAACTGTGCACCAGATCGCGCTGAAGGTCCCCCACAATGCGCTGGCCTAGGGCGGACATAAGAAACGATTGGACATACATCCCCCCCGCCTTGGAGAGCTGTAACACGACAGCGGCGATGGCGATGGGTCCGAGGATCGCTTGGTTTTGGGTGCTGAGGCCGCGTACCACATCGCCGAGCAGATAGGCCGTGAGGGCCGTCGTAACTGCCACGATGATCATGCCGGCAATCGCAGTGAAGACGACGGCCTTGTAACGCAACACATAGTCCTGGAAGAGCCGGCGCATCGCCGGCCAATCGCTTGCCTGCGGGTTGGATTTCTTCGCCATCCTTACATCCGTTTAGGGGGCCGTGCCCGCCAGCTCGGGAAACGTGGCCTGCCACTGCCGGGCAACCTCGTCCCAGGTTTGTCGCTCACCTGCCTCAAGTGCGGCCCGATGCATGGCCTGCCAAGACCCATCATCGGTCAACAAGGCCACCGCCCGTTCCGCAAATTCAGCTTCCTGGTCGCGAATATAGCCTGTTTGTCCATCGATGACCCGTTCGGCGAGGGAGCCAGTGCCCCGCGTCATCACCGGCAGCCCGCTTGCGATCGCTTCGGCCGCGGCCAAGCAGAACGTTTCATCCTTGTGGCCGGCAACCCACATCACCCTCGCCTGACGCATTTCCTGGGCCAATGCCTCCCGATCTATGCTGCCCCGCACATGGATGCCAAACCGCTCAAGCCGCCCGAGCTCGTCGGTCACCTGGTCATCCTTCGGCACAAAAACGTGCAATTCGGCCCCGGGCACCTGGGGAAACACCCGCCGAAGCCATAAACTGACCAGCCAATCAAGACCGCGATAGGGCTGCGAGGCAAAGAGCACCCGCGGCGCGCCCGCCGGGCGAAGCGTTGCGCCCAGAAATTCCGGCCCGATGCCGTGCGGGATGGTGACCCGCCGGGCAAACGGCAAATGCTGCGGCACTGACCTGTCGTGGTAGGCCCCGAGTAGCACCGCATCCGGCCGGTGACGCCACAGGGACGTAAGGTTTGCGCGCTTCAATTGTCGCCAGAGGGAGGTGGGGTTGTGGAGCCACACAACCTTGCGCTTGGCCCGGACACCATCGAGGAGCCGCGCTTGGTTAATCGCGATGGCAACATCCGCCCGCGCCGAGCCGCGTGGGAGCGGCAGCGGTAGCCAGGCAAGCGGGGGATCCTCCACCGGGCCCGCCAACCGATTGGCCGCAGCAACGTGGTGGCCCGCCCGCGCTAGCGCTTCGCCGAGGTAAATCACCGAGCTTTCCGTACCGCCAAGCCCGCCCGCTGCAAGCGAGCGGCTGGTGTAGGCCGAATGATCGTGTAAGAGAAGGATGTGGGCCATGGGATGGGAGCGGGGAAAGGGCCCTCTCCCTCGCACAGTTAGCCACCGTTGCCAATCAGCCGGGCATGATCGGTCATAGGGCCACCACTCCTCAGGCCGAGGGACAAGGTATCGGCGTTATTGGTTGTTCGGGAAAAACGTCTCATGCGGCTAAGCAATCTGAACCAAGCGCTTCAGCACAGGCTCACGCCCCTGAGCGTCGGAGACACCCCGATGCTGGAGGGACCCGCTCTTGAGTTTTTTCAAGAGCAGATTCAACACTCCAAGACCTATCTTGAATTCGGCTCCGGCGCGTCGACCGTTTATGCGGCCGGCCATGTCAACGCCCTTGT
>JBCDJA010000078.1:0-8875 GCA_038748465.1 Pseudomonadota bacterium | reverse complement strand
TGGTGCCGAGGGCCTGCTGCAAGGCCTCAAGCCGGTCGAGATTGTCGTTGAGCCGCTGGGTGCGTCGGAGCGGGTCTGTGCCGTCCTTAGCGGTGCCGAAGCCTGGATCGATAAGGATCAGCGGCCCGCCTTCAGCCACCTGAGGTGCGGATTTGCGCGGCTCGAATTTTCGCAAAATGGCCGGAACCTCAAGTCCCGTTGCGCCGACAAAGGACTCCAATTCCTCGATCGTGCGTCCCGTCCGCTCCTCCAGGAGGGTCATGTGGCGCTCGTGCTCGGACCCGATTTCGCCAACCCGCAGGCTGATATCGGAGATTTTGTCCGTCGTGCGGATCGCCGGTCGATGCACCTCCGAGCGTGCGCCGGTGATGGTGCGCAAGGTCCCGGTGAGGGTCGCCAGCTCTGAATCGCTCTCCGCCTCGGGAACGCGCGACACAAGGGCCGTCGGTTCCAAATCGATGGCGCGCATCAGCACGACGCTTTGGTTCGTCGACTTCGGTTTGATTTGACTGTCTTTGAGCTGAACCCGCAGGGCAGACAATTTGCGGTTCAGTTCGTCTTCTTTGGTCACATAGGCCGCAAGTTGATCGTGGTAGCTCTCCAACTCATCGGCTTTGGTGGAAAAGCGTTCAGCGGCGATCGTCAAAAGGCCATTGAGCTCATCATAGCCACGCTGCATTTCCGAGAGGCGAACCTCGTAATGCTGCTGCATGGCGATCAGGTTCCGCTCCTTGGCGGAGATGATCTGCTCTTTAAAGACGACGTTGACGGAGGCGTAGGCGACCCAAGACAAAAACGCGAAGAGTACCAGCACCAAGCCAAGCTGGTTCGTCGCAGACAGGGAGATGAAGCGAACCTCGCCGTGGCTCCGGTGATAGAACTGCCGTTCCGGAAACACGGTCTCCAACAGATAATTGATCCGTCCAAAAGGACCGGTCGCCATATGGCTTCCCCCTACTGCATACCTTCGAAATGCACCCCAAACCCACTCGCATTTCAGTGGAATTGGCAGCAAATTTCAAGCGTGGGCGCGGTGTTCGGGCACAAAATTCGATATGGCCTAACACCTTTCGTCAAACGCATCCAACAATCATGCCAGAGGCTTGTAAAACGGCGGTAAAAGCCCGGCCTCAGATCGTGCGGCTTCGTTAAATGGCGGTTTGATCCGTCCACGAAATTTCTTACCTACAACCTCATGAAAAGTCTCAATCGGTTCAAGGCCTTGGCGCGTGCAGGCCAGGCAAAACCAATGGGTTCCGACCCGCACATGGTTAATTTCATCGGCGTAGATTCCGGCGAGAATATGGGCGGTCTTCAAATCGCCGGCCGCTTCCATGCGCTTGGCCATTCCGGGCGTCACGTCAAGCCCGCGTGCCTCAAGCACCATCGGAACGACTGCGAGTCGGGCTAAAAAATCCTCAGCCGTCTCTTCGGCTGCCTCCCAGAGGCCGTCATGGGCAGGCAAATCCCCGTACCGGGTGTTGTAGGTCGCCAGCCGTTCGTGCAGCAGCGAGAAGTGTCGCGCCTCGTCCTCTCCCACATTCAGCCAATCGGCGATAAAGGCGGGCACCGTCTCTGCCCCGAGCATCGCAAGATAAGTCGGCGTGCCGGCAAAGCGCGCGATCATGTCAAAGGCGAGGTCGATGGCGTTAAGCTCAATATGCGCAAGGGCATGCAACAGCGCCGCCCGCCCTTGCTCAGACCCCATGGACCGCTTTGGCACCGACCGGGGCGGCAGCAGCTCAGGGCGGTCGGGGCGCGCCGGCCGCTTGGGAGGCGATGGCGCCTCGCCCCGTATGAGGGGGTCATGGAGGAGCCCGGCCGCGCGCGCCGCGCGAGCAACTTTAGCTGCGGCGGCCGCTTTCTCATCCGCGTCCGCCGTTTCGAGCACGCCAATTGAAGCGGCGATGAGAGCTTGGAGGCTTTCAGCCATCGACGGGATTTCGCTTAAAGGGCCTTTACCGCCTCTAACACGGCTTCGGCATGGCCAGGGACTTTGACCTTACGCCAGACTTCGCGGACAACCCCTTTCCCATCGATCAAGAATGTCGCCCGTTCAATGCCCATGGATGTCTTGCCGTACATCTTTTTCTCTACCCAGACGCCATAGGCTTCGGTCGTTGCCCCGTCGTCATCGGCAGCCAGGGTGATTGTGAGATCGTGCTTGGCCTTGAACTTGTCGTGCTTGGCGACCGTGTCGCGGGACACGCCCAAAATTTCCGCCCCGGCCTTCTCAAAGGCGGCTTGGTGCTCTGTGAAGGCGATCGCCTCCTTGGTGCAGCCGGGCGTGTCGTCGCGGGGGTAAAAATAAAGCACCAGCGCCTTGCCCTTGTAATCCTTGAGGCTCACCGTCCCGCCCGTGTCGGTCGGCATCGTGAAGGCAGGCGCCTTGGCGCCGGGTTCAAGTGTGCTCATGGGCTGGTTCCTCTATCCACTGTCCCGCCGGGCCCGCGCGGCACGGTTGGCTGCCGGCCTTGATCGGGGCGCGAGTAACGACCTGTTAACGGATTGGCGCACAATCGAGGGGGCCTGAAAGAGGCCGCTGGTCACGGCGACGCCATGGTATGGGCTTACTCCAACAGGACATATGGCGTGGCCAAACGAGGTCCATGGTGTGAAGCCGAGCCTTAGGCACCATGGCATCGCGGCAATGCAGGAGCGCGTGAAAGAGCGCGGCATCCTTGAGGATGCAGAAGGAAAAGTGGTGGGCTGACACCCCGTGCGAAAACACCTTGTAAAACACTCGCTTGAGGGCGTTGCGGCGCTTGTTGCTCTGACGCTCATTGCCTGTGTGGTCCTTGGTTGGCGGCTCTCGGCGGGTCCGGTCTCGGTGCCGGTTTTGATCCCGCGTCTTGAGGCGGCGATCGACCGGGTCGATGCGGCAACCTGGCCGGAAATCGACGATGTGGTTCTGCGCTGGTCCGAATCGCGAGGGGCTTTGCGATTGACAGTTCTGGGGCTGGAGTTGCGCGACCGGGCTGGCGCGCCGGTTGCCGTCCTTCCCGAAATCGAGATCGATCTCAGCGTGCCGGCGCTGTTGCGCGGCCGATTGGCCCCCGCGCGGGTCGAGATCATTGGCGCCTCGGCCCAAATTATTCGAGATGAGAACGGACGGTTTCAACTGGGTTTTGCACCGCCCGGGCCCAACGCACCACAAGCCGGGGCAGCGCCGCAAGTGGGGGAGACCGGCGTCCTTCAGCGGGTCGTGCGCTCCATGATGGCCCCACCCCAGTCCAGCGACCCGATTGCAAGCCTGGAGGCGCTCACCATCACCACCGACGAGCTGGCCTATATCAGTTCCGCAGCCCAATCGATCTGGACCGCCGAAGAAGCCCGCCTTGAATTGCGGCGCGGGGTAGAGGGCGTGACTGGCTCGCTCGATGCTGTCGTCGAGGGCGAGGCACAGGAAATCGTCCTGTCTGTCGACGGACGCTATGACCGCTCCAGCGAGGATGTTTGGGTGGAGGCCACGGTTGGCGATCTCATGCCCTCCACCTTGGCCCAGCACTCGCGAACCTTCGCCCCCTTGAAAGGATTTGATTTCCCGGTCAGCGGTACCGCGCGTGTGCAATTCGGCCTCGATGGGACGATCCGCGCCGCCGAGGCTGACCTTGCGGCCCAGGCTGGGATCGTCAGTGCCCCTATGATCACCGATGAGGCGATCCCCCTCGACCGAGCCTTCATCAAAGCGACCTATGCCATCGACACCGGCCGGTTCGAGATCGCCAATCTCGATTATGCCGGCGCAGGCAATCGGATGAGCCTTTCAGGGGTCATGGACCTCGCCTTTGAGGACGGCAAAATCGGTCCGCTGCAATCGGCCGATCTTGACCTCAAGGTCCGCAATGCTGCCGTGGATCTGCCGAAATTTTTCGATCAGCCAACTGAGTTTGACCGAGCGACCCTAAAGGGCACCTGGGACGGGCCGTCGGACACCCTCGCCATCGAGCGGTTTAACGTTACCCTCGCCGAGACCGAGGTTTCGCTCTACGGGTCGGTGACGGTCACGGACACGACACCGGCGATCAGCCTTGATGGAACCGTGTCCGATTTCGATACGAGCCGCCTGTCGGGGTTGTGGCCGAAGGGCCTTTTTGTGCCGGCGCGCGCCTGGGTGGTGAACCGCGTTACAGGCGGACGCATGACCGAGGGCCGGCTGACCGTGCGCGCCGAAGCCGGCGATTTGGCCCAAGCCAAGCTGCCGAACGATCTTCTGCGGTTCGACTATCGCGTGGAGGATGCAAGCGCGATCGTCCTCAAAGGGCTGCCCCCGGTTGAGGGCGTCGATGCCGATATGACGCTTCTGGGCAATGCTTTTTCTCTGACCCTCGATGAGGGATATGTGCGGCAAGGGGTCAACAGGCCGGCGGTGTTCCTGCCCGGCACGACGGTTGAGATCCCGGACCTTGGGGTCAAAGGATCGCCGGTCAAGATCAGGGCGCTTGCCCGCGCGGCCATCCCCGATGGCCTACGGATCATCGATCATGAGCCCCTCGGCTTTGCCTCCGCGCTTGGGGTCGATCCGCAAGCCCTGAGCGGTATTGGCGAGATTGATATGCGGTTTGGATTGCCGCTTGTGACCCGGGTGCCGATTGATGAGATCACCTTCGAGGCAACGGCGCAGCTTCGCGACGTCTCGTTCCAAAATGTGGTTGGACCGATCGACGTGACCGGCGGGAGCCTCGATCTGACCATCGATCGGGAGCGCTTGCGCGGGGAGGGGACGATCGACCTGTTGGGCGAGCCGGCGGAACTCGCCTGGGAAGAGACGTTTTTTCCAAGCCGCATGGGCCCCTCGCGCTACGATGTCCGCCTCGAGATTAACGACGCCATGCGCGGGGCCTTGGGGCTTCCCGTCAGTGGGCTGATAGAAGGCGTGACACGCGCCGATATCAAGGCGAGGGGACGCGGTTTCATTTTCGATGATTACCGGGTCGATGCCGATCTCACCGAGACGGGCCTAGCGCTCGCTCCGATCGGTCTAACCAAAGCCCAAGGTGTGCCAGCCCGGCTGTCAGCTGATGTTTCTCGCCGCCGGCAAGGGGGCATCGCCGTGCGCTCGCTCGCGCTCACCGGTGACGCGGGCCAATTGGATGGCCGTTTTTCGCTTGCCAGGGATGGCCGGCTTTTGTCGGCCGACCTGCCGCTCGTGCGGCTTGGACGCAATGATTTGGCCGTGCGTGCAGATAGGGATGAGGCCAATGGGCTTCTTGTAACGGCGGCCGGACGATCGCTCGACCTCGGCCCGGTTCTTGAGGCACTCGCGCAAGTGCGGCCGCTGTTCGGGGAGGGGGAGGAGGAGACGGACGGGCCACGAACCACCGAGGACAGCAACGACCTCAGCCTCGACCTTTCGGTTGAGACCCTGCACCTGCAGGACGAGGTGACGCTGGGGGAGGTGGATGCGCTCCTCGCGCTGGAAGACAAAACCATTGGCAAGGCCCGCCTCACCGCCAAACAGGTGGCAGGGCCCATGGCGATGAGCCTGCAAGACTCCGCTAGCGGGATTAGGGAGCTCCTCTTTGAGGCCCAAGATGCCGGTGCGCTTCTGCGCGGGCTCACCGGACGCCGGCTGATCGATGACGGCGCGTTGCGCGTTGCCATTGACCTTGACGGACCGCCGGGGGCGGGGCCGGCGACCGGCAAACCGCTGGGCCTCGCGCCCGAGAGCTTGCAGGTTGAGGGGAGCGATGCATCACCCGTTGAGGAGGATCAGCCTGGCCGCGCGGCGCCGGACGTACGCGATCTCAATTTGGCTGCCGTCGGCGAGGTTGAAATAGAAGATTTTACGATCCGGAATGCGCCCGTTTTAACGCACCTCCTCACCATCGGCTCACTCCGGGGCCTTTCAGATACCTTGGCCGGTGAAGGCATTTGGTTCCGCGGGCTCACCTCAAATTTCACGCTCAACACCGAGGGTTTGTTGCAGGTTCGCGACGGCCGCATGGCGGGTCCGGCTTTGGGGATCACCGCTGAGGGGAGCTATGACACGGTTGCCAGCGTTGCCAACGTCAACGGAACGATTGTGCCGTCCTATTCGATCAATTCGGCGCTTGGTAATTTGCCCGTTGTCGGCAATGTCTTGGTGTCGAAAGAAGGGGAGGGGGTGTTCGGCTTTACCTATGGGGTGGCCGGACGACCTGACAATCTGCGCCTTTCGGTCAATCCCCTGTCCGGTCTAGCGCCGGGCATCTTGCGGCGGCTTTTCCAGCTCGGCAATGGAGCCCCGCCGCCGGCCGACCAACAGGCCCGCGATGAGAGGGTCATCGCCCCACCGCGGGACGAGTGATTAGCCCTGATCGTTAATCCGTTTCCGACGTTGTGTTGTCGAATTCCGCCAGGGCTTCTTCCTCCCAGTCTTGCAGCGGTCCAAACAATCTGACGAGCTCCACACCGGCATTGTCCGGGTACTCTTGGTACAGAATTACAAATTTTTTGTAAGGGAAGATACGAGCGGCGGGATGGTTCGCCAATCTGGCTCGTCCCATCTTTGGATAATCCGCAAGCGCCTCAAATCGGATTTGCAAATCGCGGAGAAATTTTTCGGCGGCCTGGGGATTGCGATCCAAAAGGTAAGTATAGGCGGCTTCCAGATCGGCTTTGAATTGAGGACGACGCTTGATCCTAGCCATCAACCTTTGGCGTTGCGACGCTTGGCATTGAATTCGGCGATCAGCTCATCGGCCGTTTCCAGGGTGTCAGCCGCCCCGCTTGCAAGTCCGGCGCTGTAAGCCCGGTCTAGCCGGTTCAGGAGTGCTGAATGCTTGGCTTCCCGTTCTTCAACTAACCTCAGGCCTTCTCGGATTACATCGTCAGCGCACGCATACCTGCCCGTCGCAATCAGCGTGTCGATCATCGTGACGTGGTGACCGTGCAGCAAGCGCTCGCGGTCTTCGTCGAAACCGCCGCGATGGTCTTTTGCGCCCTCCGATGTTTCGTTTGCAGTCTCCCCTGCGAGTTCCGCAACGCTCGATCCCAAAATTCTCGCGATTTTCCGCATGAGTGGGAGATCTAACCGTTTCGGCAGGTTTTCATACCTGCTGATCGTCACCGGACTCACGTCGAGTTGCTTAGCGAGTTCCTCTTGGGTGAGGCCCTTACGCTTACGAATTTCCCGCAATTTTGAGGGTTTCAGGTCCGTCTCTATCGTCTCAGACATGGGCTAACCACCCGAAGATTTCTAATAGGCCTCAATTATATTATCCAATTCGGTAAGTTCAATGACGGCTTGGGAAAATCTCTTCGCTGGGGGGCTCTCAGTTCAGCTCAGCGCCGGTTAGGTCGTACGGACCAGGGCGTGTTTTTTCTTACCAACGGAAAGCTTGATGTGGCCTTGCGGGCCGAGATGGGCGGGGGTCAGCGCCAGGCGTTCATCTGAGACCGCGCCATCGTTGACCTTCACCCCGCCGCCTTTCACTAGCCGGCGCGCCTCCCCATTCGAGGGGGTGAGGCCCGCTTCGGTAAGGAGACTGAGAAGGCCGATACCCTCCTCAAGCCGGGCCGCTGCAATCTCAAGGGTTGGCAGGCCCGCACCGCTTGTGCCCTCTTCGAAGGTGCGCCGGGCGGTCTCTGCGGCTTCTTTCGCTGCCCCATCCCCATGGGCCATGGCCGTCGCTGCATCGGCGAGGGTCTTTTTCGCCTCGTTTCGCTCCCGGCCCTCTAGGGCCTCAAGGCGGGCGATCTCATCGAGGGGCAAATCGGTGAAGAGGCGCAAAAATCGGCCCACATCTCCATCGTCCGTGTTGCGCCAAAACTGCCAATAGTCATAGGGGCTGCAAAGCTCAGCACTCAGCCATACCGCGCCGTCGGCGGTTTTGCCCATTTTGGCGCCTGAGGCGGTGGTGATGAGGGCGGTTGTCAGCCCATAAAGCGACGTGCCGTCCACCCGGCGCGTCAACTCGATGCCATTGACGATGTTGCCCCATTGGTCAGACCCGCCGAGCTGCAAGGCGCATTTATGACGCCGACTGAGCTCTAAGAAGTCATAGGCTTGGAGGATCATATAATTGAACTCCAAAAAGCTGAGGGGTTGTTCGCGCTCCAGCCGGAGTTTGACCGAATCAAAGCTCAGCATACGGTTGACGGAGAAGTGCCGGCCGAAATCGCGCAGGAAGTCGATGTAATCAAGCCCGGTCAGCCAGTCGGCATTGTTGACCATGATCGCGTCGGTCTGCCCCTCGCCGAAGGTCAAAAACCGGTCGAAGACCTTGCGAATGCCGGCAAGGTTTTCCGCGATCTTCTCGTCGGTGATCAATTGCCGGCTCGTGTCTTTGCCGGAGGGATCGCCCACACGGGTCGTCCCGCCGCCCATGACAACGATGGGTTTGTGCCCGGTCTTCTGGAGCGTGCGCAGCAGCATGATTTGCACAAGGCTGCCGACGTGCAGGCTCGGGGCGGTGCAATCGAACCCGATATATCCGGCCACGGGGCCGGCAAGGCAAAGCGCATCAAGCCCTTCAAGGTCCGTTGCCTGATTGAAGTAACCGCGGTCCTTGAAGGCGCGTAGAAAATCTGATTGTGGCTCTAAGGCTGGGTTCGACTCTGACATGGTATATGGCGGTGCTGGTTGCTCTTAAGGTGCTGATTGCTCTTAAAGCGAGATCGGAACGTCGGATGGCGGCCTGGCGGAGGTGCCTAGTGCCCTGTTAAGGCGGGCTCTCTACCATGGGCAATGCGGCGAGGTAAGATCGCGGCGCTAGGCAAGGCGCGCCCAAGCCAAGCCACCATGAGCCTCAAGCGAAACCGAAGGAAAGCCAAACGCCATGTCCATACCTGCAGGCGCTGCAAGTGACCCCGCTTCCGATCCCGCGCTGTGTGTGTTGGGCCTGATGAGCGGCACCTCCATGGATGGCATCGATGCGGCGTTTCTGACCAC
>JBCDJA010000077.1:0-8877 GCA_038748465.1 Pseudomonadota bacterium | reverse complement strand
GGTCATCACAAACCGCGCATCGGCTATCACCGAAATGGGCAGCGAAACGGCCACCTCCGATCCGTCCTCCCCGCGCTCACGGGGTCCGGCAAGAAACACCGCGCATGGGCTAAAGCGTGCGGGGTGTTGCTTGCCGTACCCGGTGAGCGCGGAGAGGACGGATCGGAGGTGGCCTTTGCCCTCCCCTTCGCGTTGATCGCCGATGCGCGTTTGGTGATGACCGATGCTTTGTTGGAGGAAGCGGCTGCGAGACAAGCCGAAGAGGGCCAACTCACCGACGGCGCCGGGCAAATTGCACCGGACCCGGCACCCGAAAGCGTGGCCGGCGACCAGGAACGAGGAAAAGACATGGCCGAGGGGCCTGTTGAACGTGTAGAGAAAACCCATGGCTAATTATGCTGTCAGCGCCAATCGGCTCGAACTCCTGCAGATCGCGGATGCGGTCGCGCGCGAAAAATCGATCGACAAGCAGATCGTCATCGAGGCGATGGAAGAGGCAATCCAAAAGGCGGCTCGCTCGCGCTACGGCGCTGAGAACGAGATCCGCGCCGAGATCGACCCCAAAACCGGGGAAATCAGGCTCAATCGGCTGCTGGAGGTCGTTGAATCCGTCGACGATGTGCCGACCCAAATCTCCTTGAAAGACGCGCAGGCGCGCAACCCAGACGCCGATCTGGGCACCTATATTATGGAGCCGCTCCCGCCCATCGACTTCGGCCGCATTGCTGCGCAAACGGCCAAACAAGTCATCGTGCAAAAGGTTCGCGATGCGGAGCGGGACCGGCAGTACGATGAATTTAAAGATCGTGTGAGCGAGATCATCCACGGCATCGTCAAGCGCGTCGAATACGGCAATGTCATCGTCGATCTTGGCCGCGCCGAGGCTGTGGCACGACGAGACGAGGTGTTGCCGCGCGAGTCGTTTCGGCCTGGCGATCGCATCCGCGCCCTGATCCTTGATGTCCGCCGCGAGACGCGCGGCCCACAGATCTTCCTTTCCCGGACCAATCCGGAGTTCATGTCCCGCCTCTTTATGCAAGAGGTGCCGGAAATCTATGACGGGATCATCGAGATCAAAGCGGTTGCGCGCGACCCGGGAAGCCGCGCAAAAATTGCCGTCATCTCCCGCGACAGCTCCATCGATCCGGTGGGGGCCTGTGTGGGCATGCGTGGCTCGCGCGTTCAAGCGGTCGTCAATGAGCTGCAAGGCGAGAAAATCGATATTATTCAATGGTCGGAAGACCCGGCCAATTTCATCGTCAATGCGCTTGCACCCGCGGAAGTCGCCAAGGTTGTCCTCGACGAAGAGGCCGAGCGGATCGAGGTTGTGGTCCCGGATGATCAATTGTCTCTGGCCATCGGCCGCCGAGGCCAGAATGTGCGTCTTGCTTCCCAGCTTACCGGCTGGGATATCGACATCTTAACCGAGCAAGAAGAGAGCGAGCGTCGCCAAGAAGAATTCCGTGTCCGCACTGAAATGTTCATGACACGGCTTGATGTCGATGAGGTCATTGCCCAGCTCCTGACCTCCGAAGGCTTTACGATGATCGACGAAATCGCTTTCGTGCCGGCAGAGGAAATCGCCGAGATTGAGGGCTTCGACCTTGAAACGGCCGAAGAGCTGCGCACCCGAGCGCAGGAATATTTGGAGGCAAAGGCGCTTGAAGCAGAGCGCGAGCGCAAAGAACTTGGTGTGACCGACGAGCTTGCCGACCTTGAGGATCTCAATGGCGACATGCTTGTGGCGCTTGGCAAGGATGGCACCAAAACCATCGAGGACCTGGCCGGCTATGCGGGCGATGAGCTTGTTGGTTGGTGGGAAACCGTAGAGGGCGAGCGCAAGCGCCAGTCCGGTGTCCTGGAAGACTTCAACCTAACCCTAGAGGACGCAAATCTGTTGGTCATGAAGGCCCGGTTGCTTGCCGGCTGGATCACGGAAGAAGAGTTTGACGCCCTCTTGCAAGTGGACGAACCGGAGGAAGACGAGGCAGAAGACGGCGATCTGTCGTCTGAGGATTATGTCGGGCGAGCTGAAGAAGTGTTCAGCCGTCCGGTCGGCGAGGCCACCGGGACAGAGGAGGCGCACCCTGACGCCGGCGACACCCGATGAGCGGCTCGAGACCGCGCCCTCCCCGATCGAGCGTGCCCCTGGCGGCGCGGCGGATATGGAGGGGCAGGAGGACACTGGCCCCTTGCGCCGGTGCCTTGTCACGCGCGCATCGCTGCCGAAAGCACGCCTGATCCGATTTGTTGTCGGGCCGGATGCGGGCCTCGTACCGGACCTTGCGGGGTCCTTGCCAGGGCGCGGGCTGTGGGTTTGCGCCGATCGCGCGATTTTGGCTACCGCGCTTGATCGGCGGGTTTTCGCCAAGGCCTCACGCCAATCGCTGCAAATTCCCACCGACTTCGTTGACCAAACGGAAGCGTTGTTGCGACGCCGGGTGCTCAACGGCCTTGGGCTTATGCGCAAAGCGGGCTGGCTTGTCTGCGGTTTCGGCAAAGTGCAGGACGCGCTGCGTCAACGTCAGGCCCTCGTCCTTGTTGAAGCGCTCGATGGGGCCCAAGACGGCCGGATAAAACTGGACCGGCTGCGCCGACACGGGGCGATTGACCGGGATGGCCTCTGCCCTGCCCTTGTCGGTTGCTTCACAAGTACTGAAATCGGCTTGGCCATTGGCCGCCAAACTGTGATACATGCAGCAGCCTTGAGAAGTGGGCTCGGCAAGCGGTGGTTGGTCGATGTGATGCGGCTCTCCGGTTTCGTGAGCCTCGTTCCGGACGGCTTCGTTCCGGGTGGCTCTATTCCGGATGACGATGTTCCAGGCGGCGCCATTCAGAGTGATGGGCCAGCCCAGGATGCAAAGGCCGGAACAGCGGTGGCAGAGCGGGTGCGCGGCCTGGGCAAGCCTCAAAACGGGGCCCGAACCGCGCCCCAACTCTCTGGGGACTCGGCGCCAAAGCCTCGTAAGCCTGCCAAACCGGGCCGGCCTCGCGAAGCGCGGCGCTTTGCCGATCAGGCGGGCGAGGCAGATGGCGCGCCACCTCGTCGACGAGACCCAGCGCGTCGACGAGACCCAGCGCGTCGACGAGACCCAGCGCGTCGACGAGACAATGAGCCGCCCGATCAGGCTTAAGGCCGGGCCTGCGGTCCCAACCGGAGCTAAGGACACAACCCCAGCGTTGCGACGCTGAAAGAACGAGCGATATGAGCGACACGAACGAAACAGGCGATAAATCCACGAAACCGGCAGGGCGCAAGAGCCTCTCTTTGCGTCGGTCCGTTGATTCCGGCACGCTGAAGCAAAGCCTGTCCCAGGGCCGGTCACGATCTGTTGTCGTGGAAAAACGCCGCAAGCGCCCAATTGGCGCCGCGGACGGCAAGGCGCCGGCAAATGCCAAAGGCGGCACCGAGCGAACGGCGCTGCGCGAGGGCGAGCGACCGCGCGTAAAACCAACGAAAGACACGGGCGCCAAGCGCGCAAAGCCAGCGGGCGAGGCGGCCGATGCCGCCAAACAAGACGCGGCAAAAGCCGATGCCGGCAGCGGCAATAAAACGATCCTCCGCACCCTGACGAGCGAAGAGAAAGAAGCGCGCGCCCGCGCGCTCGAATTGGCCAAGGAGCGGGAAGCAGAACGTCAACGGGATGCGGCTCTAGAGGCCGAAAAACAAGCAGCCGATGCGGCCACACCCGCGCCGGAGGCCGCGCCGACACCGGAGGTCGGCACCGTTGAGATCGAGGCGGAAACCCCTGCCCCGGAAGCTGACGCACAGCCGGCGGTGAGCGCCGAAGAGGCGGTAGAGCCGGCGCCAGCAGAAGAGCCCGCCGCTGCAGCCGAGGACACCCAGACACAAGACGCGCCCGCCGAGGCACCCGAAGCGGCCTCGAGCGAGCCGATCACGCCCTTTGTTGGCAATATTCCGAAATGGAAACTTGAAAACGACGCCAGAAAAGCGCGCCAGAAAGAAGAGGCCGAAAAACAAAAGGCCGAGGAAGCTGCCAAAGCCGCAAAAGCCCCTCGCAAGGCAGGCGCGCAACAACCGGCAGCCGATCCCGCTCAACCGGTTCCGGACGAGACCGACCGGGGCGGCAGGCGGCCTTCTTCTAAGCCCTCCGACGAGGAAGACACCCTCGGCGGGCGCGTTAAACGGAAATCGACAGCGCCGTCTAAACCGAGCACCGGCAAGCGCGATGAGCCGCGCCGGCGGACCGGTAAGCTGACGATTACCGCGGCCCTTGATGATGGTTCAGAACGGGTGCGCTCGCTTGCTGCCATGCGCCGGGCCCGCGAACGGGAAAAACGCGCCATGCGCGGCGAGCAACAGGCGCCGCAAAAAGTGCAACGGGATGTGACGATCCCCGAGACCATCACCATCCGCGAGCTGGCCGATCGGATGGCCACACGCTCCGGCGAAATCATCAAATATATGATGAAGCAAGGATCGATGGTGACGGTGAACGACACCCTCGATGCCGACACCGCCCAATTGATCGCGGAAGAATTCGGCCATTCCGTCAAACGGGTCGCCGAAGCAGATGTCGAGATCGGCATTCTTGGTACAGAGGATGTGGCCGATGATCTTGTCGCCCGGGCCCCCGTGGTCACGGTGATGGGCCATGTGGACCACGGCAAGACATCGCTTCTCGATGCGCTGCGCCAATCGGATGTCGTCGCCGGCGAGGCGGGCGGCATCACCCAACATATCGGTGCCTACCAGGTGCAGCTCGACGGCGGCAGCCGGATCAGCTTCCTCGATACCCCCGGCCATGCGGCCTTTACGGCCATGCGCGCGCGCGGCGCCCAGGTGACAGACATCGTCATTCTGGTCGTTGCGGCCGATGACGGGGTGATGCCGCAAACGGCTGAGGCGATCGCCCACGCAAAAGCTGCCGAAGTGCCGATCATCGTGGCCATCAACAAGATCGATAAGCCCGATGCCGATCCCTCCCGCGTCAAAAACGATCTCCTTCAACATGAATTGATCGTGGAGGAAATGGGCGGCGATGTGCAGGCCATCCCCGTCTCTGCCACCGAGAAAACCGGGCTCCAGGAGCTTGAAGAGGCGGTTCTGCTGCAGTCGGAAATACTGGAACTTAAAGCCAACCCAAACCGGCCCGGTATTGCGACCGTTGTCGAAGCACGCCTTGACAAAGGGCGCGGATCGGTGGCGACCGTCCTTGTGCAGAATGGGACCGTAAAACTCGGCGATATATTCGTCACGGGTCAGACCTGGGGCCGGGTGCGTGCCCTGATCAATGATCGCGGCGAACAGGTGCAAGAGGCGGGGCCAGCTTTGCCCGTCGAGGTCTTAGGCCTGCAAACCGCCCCGATGGCCGGCGATGACTTTGTCGTCGTCGAGAGCGAGGCAAAAGCCCGCGAGATCGCCGAATACCGTGAGCGGAAGGCCCGTGACCTGAAATCTGCGGCCGAAACGCAAAAACGCGGCGGCCTGGAGCAAATGCTCCAACAGCTTAAAGAAACCGACGCTAAGGAATATCCCGTCGTCGTCAAAGCCGATGTCCAGGGCTCGGTGGAGGCCATTCTGGGTGCACTCGACAATCTTTCGACAGAGGAAGTACGGGCACGGGCACTCCATTCTGCTGTTGGAGGGATCACCGAGAGCGATGTTGTGCTTGCGGCCGCCTCCAACGCGCCCATTTTCGGCTTTAATGTCCGCGCCAATGCGCAAGCGAGAGAGCTGGCGACCCGCGATGGCGTCGAGATTCGGTATTATGCCGTGATCTATGATCTCGTCGACGACGTGAAAGCTGCGATGAGCGGCCTGCTCGATCCGACCCTGCGGGAGACCTTCCTTGGCAATGCTGAGATCCTTGAGGTGTTCAACATCTCTAAGGTCGGCAAGGTCGCCGGGTGCCGCGTCACAGAAGGCATGGTGCGCCGGGGCGCCAAGGTGCGTCTCATCCGCGACAGCGTCGTGATCCACGAAGGCTCACTCTCCACCCTCAAACGCTTCAAGGACGAAGTGAAAGAGGTTCAAGGCGGCCAGGAATGCGGTATGGCCTTTGAAAATTATCAGGACATCCAACCGGGCGACGTCATTGAGTGCTTTGAGGTTGAGAGCGTCGAACGCACGCTCTAGCCGCCGGCCCGCTCGTCGCAAAAACCGGCGCCTGCGGGTGCCGGCGCCTCTAATTTGTTGGGGGCTTTGAGAGCCGGGGCCAGGACCTATTATTTGTTCGCTGACTGACCTTTAAGCCGCTGCACGGGCGGCCAGAAACCGAGCCATGAAACGCACCACTAAGCAGTCCCGCGGGCCGTCCCAACGACAATTGCGCGTTGGCGAATTAATCCGTCAGGTCCTCTCGGAGACCCTGTTGCGGGGCGATCTTCAGGACCCTGATCTTGACGGTGTGTCCGTGACCGTATCGGAAGTGCGCCCCTCGCCGGACTTGCGGACAGCCACCGTGTTTTGCGCCCCCCTCGGCCAGGCCAATGCAGACCGGGTGGTGGCCGCCCTTAACCGACGGCGAGCGCCGCTGCAGCATGCAATCGGACGCGAGGCGAGCTTAAAATTTACCCCGCGGCTCACCTTCAAACGCGACACCTCCTTCGATGAGGGGGAAAAAATCACCCATCTCCTCCGCAGCAGCACCGTCTCGCGCGATCTCGATACGGAGGAGGTGGATATCAGCGGCCCAACGCCCGCCCAAGCCCCCGAGGACGGACGGTAAATGGGCCGTCGCCGGAAGGGCCAAGACGTCAATGGCTGGTTGGTGCTGGACAAGGCCGTGGGGCTCACCTCCACCGAGGCGGTCTCGCGGGTGCGGCGCTTTTTCGATGCGCGCAAGGCCGGCCATGCGGGCACGCTCGACCCGCTGGCAAGCGGGCTCCTACCCATCGCGCTCGGCGAGGCGACCAAAACCGTGCCTGTCCTGATGGAGGGGGCAAAGCGGTACCGCTTTACAATCCGGTGGGGCGAGGCAAGGGCCACAGACGACCTGGAAGGGCCGGTTGAGGCGACGAGCGCCGCGCGCCCAAGCCAAGCCGACATCGAGGGGCAACTTCCCGCCTTTATCGGCGATATCGCCCAACTCCCGCCGCGGTATTCAGCCGTCAAAATTAATGGCGAGCGGGCCTATGATTTGGCCCGCCGGGGCGAGAACCCGGAGCCCAAAAGCCGCTGCGTGACCGTCCACGACCTCAAATTGATTGCGTGTCCGGACCGCGATCACGCAACCCTTGAGCTCGCCTGCGGCAAGGGCACCTATGTGCGCTCGCTTGCGCGCGATCTCGGCAAGGCTCTTGGCACCTATGGGGCGGTCTCTGACCTGCGCCGCACCGGCGTCAGCCCCTTCCTCGAGGAGGACGCAATTTCGCTGGAAAAACTCGACCTCATCGGCAATAGTGCCGCGCATCAAGAGGCCCTCCTCCCTGTTGCGACCGCGCTGGACGACATCCCGGCGCTGGCCGTCAACGAGGTGGAGGCAGCCCGGCTCCGGAGCGGCCAGCCGATCCGGATAATTGGGCGCACAGTCCTGACCCGAAATCCGCCGAGTTCGCAAAGCGCGGGCCGTCACAAAGGCACGGCCTATGCGGAATTGGTCACCGGGGCGCAACGCCAACCGGTGGCTCTTGGCACCGTTAGGGCGGGCGAGTTCCGCCCCTCAAGGGTCTTCAACCTCTAAGGCACGCAGCCCAACAACGGCCGCACGCCGCAACAGGAGTGACCGATGTCGATTACGGCAGAGAAAAAAGCCGAACTCATCAAGGAGTACGGCCAGAAGGAGGGGGATACCGGCTCCCCCGAGGTGCAGGTCGCGATCTTGAGCCACCGCATTTCGAACCTGACCGAGCATTTCAAGTCCCACAAAAAGGACAACCATTCCCGCCGCGGGCTCCTCAAGCTCGTCTCCCAACGCCGCAGCCTCCTCGATTATCTGAAACTGAAGGACGCCTCGCGGTATGATGCGCTGATCAAGAGCCTTGGTCTTCGCCGTTAAGGGCGCCCAGGGCCGTGTCGAAAGTGCACCCGTCCAATTTGGGCGGCCCGTCCAGACCGGCCTCTCAACACAAGGCCCTTAACCGCCCCTTCCCCCTCATCGTGCCCAAGCCTGACCGCAGGTTCGCGCGCACCAAACAGAGATATCCATGTTCAACATAACCAAGAAAACCATTGATTGGGGCGGCCGCGAGCTGACCCTCGAAACGGGCCGCGTGGCCCGCCAAGCCGATGGCGCGGTGCTGGCTAGCTATGGCGAGAGCTGCGTGCTGGCGACCGTGGTCGCCGACAAAGCCCCACGGCCCGGCATCGATTTCTTTCCGCTCACGGTCAATTATCAGGAGAAGACCTACGCCGCAGGGAAAATTCCAGGCGGCTATTTCAAGCGGGAAGGCCGGCCAAGCGAGCGCGAAACCCTCATCTGCCGGCTGATCGATCGGCCGATCCGTCCGCTGTTTGCCCCGGGCTTCAAGAACGAAACCCAAGTCATCGTCACCGTACTGAGCCACGACCTTGAAAACGATCCCGACATCCTGGCCATGGTCGCCTGCTCTGCGGCGCTGACCATCTCCGGCATTCCCTTCCTCGGCCCCATCGGCGCGGCGCGTGTTGGCTATATCGACGGCGAGTATGTGCTCAATCCGCAATTGGACCGGATGCCCCTCTCGGACCTCGATCTGGTCGTCGCCGGGACGGGCGATGCGGTTTTGATGGTGGAAAGTGAAGCCAAGGAACTCTCAGAAGAGGTGATGCTCGAGGCTGTGATGTTCGGCCATTCAGAATCGCGCAAGGTGATCGACGCGATTATCGGCCTTGCCGAAGAAGCGGCAAAAGAGCCTTGGGATTTTGCAGCACCCGACCATTCACAGCATATGGCCGCAGTGCGCGATGCGGCTGAGGCGGGACTGCGCGAGGCC
>JBCDJA010000076.1:0-8895 GCA_038748465.1 Pseudomonadota bacterium | reverse complement strand
GGGGCGTGCATGGCCTTTTTAGCGTCGTGCCACCCTAGTTCGCGTACCTGCTCGCGTTAGGAGCCTGTCAGCTTGAGGAAAATATCCTCAAGATCTGACTCATGGGTCGAGAGGTCCTTGATCCGCACCCCCGCCGCCTGAACAGCGGTTAGCAACCCATCCATATCCGCTGCCGAGGGTTTGTATCGGATCTGAATGCGGCCATCGGCCATCAGCGATGCATCGAGGGCGGACAAAGCCGGCGGCAACGCTGTCAGCGGTTCGCTTGGACAAACCGTCACGGTTTTGCTGTCGAGCAATTTGAGCAGGTTTGCCGTTGTGTCGTAGGCGCGCACGGACCCCTGATCGATAATGGCGATCTGGTCGCACAGCTCTTGGGCTTCTTCCAGATAATGGGTTGTCAAGACAATCGTCACGCCGCGCGCATGGAGCGCCCGCACATTGTCCCACATCTGCTTGCGCAGCTCGATATCCACCCCCGCCGTGGGCTCGTCGAGCACCAGGATCGGCGGATTGTGAACCATGGCCTTTGCCACCAACAGCCGGCGACGCATGCCCCCGGAAAGGCTCCGGGCATAGGCATCGGCCTTGTCTGCAAGGCCCACCAAATCCAAAATTTCGTGGCTGCGGCGCTCGGCTTTCGGCACACCAAAGAGGCCGGCCTGCGCCTCTAAGGTTTCAATTGGGGTAAAAAACGGATCGAGGTTCAGCTCCTGGGGGACAACGCCGATCGAGGCTCGGGCTTGGCGGGGATTGGCATCGATGTCAAAGCCCCACACATCCACCTGGCCCTCGGTCTTCATAACAAGGCCAGCCAAGACATTGATGAATGTGGATTTGCCCGCACCGTTTGGCCCCAGCAGGCCAAAAATCGACCCCTCCGGAATATCGAGGTCGATGCGCTTCAAAGCCTCTTTGGGAGGTTGCCCCCCTGAACCGCGATACACTTTTCGAAGGCCCCGCGCGCGGATTGCGGGCCTGGCGCCCGCGACCCCAAGGGATTGGCCGCCCGGCCCGGGGGAGGCGGCGGTAGGGTGGGGGTCGGCAGCCACACGATGGGCGACCGATGAACTGTTTGTCGGCATGGAGTGTTCCGTTTGCGCGCCGCGTTTCCGGGCGTCGGTCTTATACTTGTGGTCAACCTGGCGCAGGGAGCCTTGGCAGACAAGGGTGAAGGGCGGTAACAGGTGTGATCCGGCTAACAGGTCGGGCATATGCCACGCAGCTGCGCGCGCCCTTTGTTAGACGTGTCACACGGGACCGGGCTTGCCCTACGGCCGCCCACCCCGCCTGACCCCCCGCAGGAACCCCGCGATGTCCGATCTTTCTACCTATCGCCAATTGCCCAGCACCGATGATCTCAACGCGCCGGAGGTCTATGAGGCGCCCACGAAAAAAGTCGCTTGCGACGGAGGCGGGGGTGCCCTTGGCCATCCGCGTGTGTGGCTGGAGATGGGCGATGAGACTCAGATCCAATGCAATTATTGCGGCCGACTGTTCGTGTTGCGCGGCGCAGCACCCAAGCCCGTCACGGGCTAATTGAAAAAGCGCGCCCAAACGTCAATGGCACAGCTCACATCATCAGATCACGTCTATCTCATCGATGGATCGGGGTTCATCTTCCGGGCCTATCACGTTTTGCCGCCCCTCACCCGCAAGTCAGACGGCTTGCCCGTCGGCGCTGTGATGGGCTTTTGCAATATGCTGTTCAGGCTGTTGGAGGAAACCAAGGCCGGCGATCAGCCCACCCATCTTGCGGTCATCTTCGATTACTCATCCCGCAGCTTCCGAAACGATCTTTACTCAGAGTATAAAGCCCATCGCCCGCCTCCGCCGGAGGACCTTGTGCCGCAATTCCCGATTATGCGTGAGGCCGTGCGGGCCTTTAATGTGCCCTGCATAGAGATGGAAGGCTTCGAGGCGGATGATATCATTGCAACGTATACGGTTGAAGCTCAGCGAGCTGGGGCGCGGGTGACGATTGTCTCAAACGACAAAGATTTGATGCAGGTTGTCGATGGGACAACCGAAATGCTGGACACTATGAAGAACAAACGGCTTGGGCTTGATGCCGTTGCCGAGAAGTTTGGGGTGGGGCCGGAGCGCGTGATCGACGTGCAGGCCCTGGCCGGCGATTCGGTAGACAACGTGCCTGGCGTTCCGGGCATCGGCATAAAAACGGCAGCCCAGCTGATCCAGGAATACGGAACGCTGGAAGCGCTTTTGGAGCGGGCGGAAGAGATTAAACAGCCCAAGCGCCGCCAATCGCTGATCGACCACGCCGAGGATGCGCGGATCAGCAAGCAGCTTGTTACCTTACGGACGGATGTGCCGGTTGAAAACGCGGTTGGTGATTTTCAGGTCGAGGAGCCGAGGGCGGCCGAGCTCATCGGTTTTCTGAAGGGCATGGAATTTAACACCCTCACTAAGCGCATCGCCGAGCGCTTGGGCTTTGAGGATGTAGCAAGCATCGATGCGGCGGTGGTTGCGCGGGAGGGCGGGGTTATGCCGGCCGATGAGGCGCCCGGGACGCCCGGTGCGGCCGGGACGCCCGGGACGGGCGCCAGCGAGGCAAGGGGCCAGCCAGGTGCGATTGCAAAGCTCGACCAGGTCAAAGCGCCGATCGATCCGTCGACCTATGATACCGTCCTGAAGCTAGAGGACCTCAGACCATGGATCGAGGCGGCCTATACGGCCGGCCACCTTGTCATCGACACGGAAACCACAGGGCTCGATGCAGCCCAGGCCCGCCTTGTTGGCGTGTCGCTTTCGGTTCATCCGGGGGCGGCGTGTTACATCCCGCTTGCCCACGGCCGGAACGGTGAATTGGGCCTTGAAGAAGCGCCGCAGCAAGCCCCCCTAGAGGGCGTGATCGAGGCTCTGAAGCCGGTCCTTGAGGATCCGGCTGTGCTCAAAATCGGGCAAAATCTGAAATACGATTTTTTGATTTTGTCCCGCTACGGAATTGATCTTCACCCAATCGATGACACCATGCTCCTCTCCTATGTCATCGAGGGCGGGGGGCACGGCCACGGCATGGACGATCTGGCCGAACGCCATCTTGGGCACACCTGCATCGCCTTTAAAGACATCGCCGGCACTGGCAAAGCACAAAAGACCTTCGATCAAATCGACATCGACACCGCAACGCGCTATGCGGCCGAGGATGCCGACGTGACGGGGCGGCTCTGGCACCTTCTTAAGCCTGCCTTGGTGGAGAAAGCTGGGTGTACGGTGTATGAGACCCTCGACAGGCCAATGGTTGGCATTGTCGCGGGTATGGAGCAGGAAGGCGTTAAGATCGATACGGACGTTCTCTCGCGCATGAGCCATGATTTTGCCCAAGGCATGGCGCGGCTTGAGGCCGAAGCCCATGAGCAGGCGGGCGAGGCGTTTAACCTCGGATCGCCCAAACAAGTCAGCGAGATTCTTTTCGGAAAAATGGGGTTGCCAGGGGGCAAGAAGACCAAGACCGGGGCCTGGAGCACCAACGCCGATGTACTGGAGACCCTCGCCGCCGAGGGTCATGAATTGCCCAAAACGCTGCTCGGCTGGCGGCAAATTTCCAAACTTAAAAGCACGTATACAGACGCGTTGCCGGAATTTATCAATCCGGAGACCGGCCGGGTCCACACCTCTTATGCCTTGGCGGCGACGACCACCGGGCGCCTGTCGTCAAGCGATCCAAATTTGCAAAACATTCCCATCCGCACGGAAGAAGGCCGGCGTATCCGAACAGCCTTTATTGCCGAAAAAGGCAATGTTCTTGTCTCGGCCGATTATAGCCAGATCGAGCTGCGTGTGCTTGCCGACATGGCCGACATCCCGGCGCTCAAACAAGCCTTCGCCGATGGGCTGGACATCCATGCCATGACGGCAAGCGAGATGTTCGGCGTGCCCATCGAGGGAATGGACCCCATGGTTCGTCGACGCGCCAAGGCCATCAATTTCGGTATCATTTACGGGATTTCGGCCTTTGGGCTCGCCAATCAATTGTCGATCCCCCAGCGTGAGGCGGCCGATTACATCAAGGCTTATTTCGACCGGTTTCCGCAAATTAAAGATTATATGGATCGCACAAAGACGTTCGGTAAGGAAAACGGTTATGTCGAAACCCTGTTCGGCCGGCGCTGCACCGTCGCCGAAATTAAATCGAAAGTACCGGCGCGGCGCGCCTTTGCCGAGCGGCAGGCCATCAATGCTCCCATTCAGGGCACAGCGGCAGATATCATCCGCAGGGCTATGATCCGCCTACCGAAGGCCTTGGGCGAGGCGGGGCTGGCCGGCAAAATGTTGCTTCAGGTCCACGATGAATTGGTGTTCGAGACCCCCAAGGCTGAGGCGAAGGCGCTCTCGGGGGTCGTAAAGACCGTCATGGAGACGGCGGCAGAGCCGGCGCGGGCGCTAGCGGTGCCGCTTGTCGTGGAGGCGAATGCCGGGGCGAATTGGGACGAAGCGCACTAATCTCGAAGCGCTTTTTGAGGGCCGGGTTAGGCAGCCGAGCTTGTGCCCGAACCGCCCGAACCGGCCGCACCGGTCGCATCGGTCGCATCGGTCGCACCGGCGTTCGGCCCTGCTGCCGCGGCCCGGGCTTCCCGCTCGGCTTTTTTCAAGAGGCCTCGAAAATCGGTGATTTTTTTGGCCGAGGCCTCGCTTGCGCCGGCATCCGACACCCGAAAATCGGCGAGCTCCCGCGCCAGGTCGGGCCCGCGCGCGAGTTTGAGGGCGGCCGTGCGGGCTTTTTCCGCCAGCGCCCCTTCGGTGAGCGTGCCGGAGAAACACAGCCGCAACAGCATGTAGCACCGATCGAATTTGGTTGCTTTGCGCCGCTCGATCCCGCCGATGAGGTCCGCTTCCTCCTCGATCCGTCGGGCCAATTTATCCAGCGCCTCACCGAGGGTGCGTTTTTGCAAGTCGGGAAAATCGGTCTCAAAGAGGCTGCGCTGTAGTTCCGCAAGGCGCGCAAGGCGTTTGGTCGGCGGTGTGTCGAGTTGCAAATAATGCATCTCGGTTTTGTAGGCCGTCAGCACCGGCATGGTGAAACTTGCAAGCTTGCGCTTATTGTCCTCGCCAACGACATTCTCTTCGAGCCGGATCAACATCTCGATCTGCTCGTCGGGCGAGGTGGCTGCATCGAGGTAATCGGCAATCCACCCGTCGGTGACGAGGCGTTTTGAGCGGTCGCCAAAGGCCCCGGTGATTGTGTCGATCGGCATGAGGGGGCCCTGGCCCATCACCAGGCGGACGGCCAGCTTACGCATGAGATAAACTTCCGTCTTCGGATCGCCCGGGCAAAGACGCTTTGTGCTTTGCAATTCGTGCAGGATCCGCCGTGCGAGCGCTCCCCGCGCGTCGGTGAACCGGCCCTTGGCAAAGGCGGCAGAAAGCAAGCGCGCGCCCTCGCTGATACCGTCTTGTTGCGGATCGATTTTGCCGAGATAGAGATCGGCCATGACATGCAGGGCCGCCCCCAGATGCTCTTGATTTCCGATAAGGTCGCTCAGCCCGGATTGGCCTTGAACGATTTCGGCCATGAAGTCATCGATCACTTTGATCGGCGTCTCCGCCGCTTTGCCGGCCTTAAGCGCTTGGGTGGCGAGCGTGACGAGACAGGCGATCTTCTTTGACCAGGAATGTTTGTCGGCAAGGGCACGAGCGATTGCCCCCGATAGGCGATAATCTGCCTCTTCGGACGCGGCGATCTGTCCCCAGACGGTCATCAGATCATCGCCCTTTAGGGTCGGGAACACGCCGGCGCGGTCATCCTGGTAGACGCGGGCAAGCGCCTTGTCGACCAGCTCCTGCAACCGCTTCATGATTTCGGCAACATCCCGGTTGCCGCCGCTTGCCTGGGCGATCGACACTTTTTGGATCGCGTGCTGCAGGGCAGTTCCCGAGGCTTCGAGTTTTTCAAGGGTGTCGGCCCGGTGCACCAATTCGATGGGCGTCAGGTTCCATTGGGCCAAGGTTTCTTTAAGGACACTTGCAATCGTCTCACGGGCATGGACCGTGTACAGATCTTGAGGTTTAAAGCAGGGGATCACCTCCTCGTCTTTGTCGGCTTTTTTCTGGCCGCTCTTTTCTCCCTCCTCATAGACTTTGACACTAAAAAATGTCCCGGACTCCTCGTTATAGGCCTCCTTGGTGACCCGCACGCCTTGAAAGCCCCCTTCGCGCATCACCCCCTCGGCGCGCGCAATGGCGGCGGCCCGGTCCTCATGGGCTTCTAACAACGACCAATGGGCCCTGGCGCCGCGGCCTTTACAGGCGAAAATTTCGTAGTGGATTTTGCGTTTCATCGCTTTGCGATCCGGGCAGACAACCGAAGCGCAACCTTAAGCCCAAGGGTCTTAAGAGATTGTTAGGCATAGGCGCCTGGGTGCCTGGGGTGCCCGCGCCGCCGATTCTACCCGGGCCCCTCATCGCCATGGGCGGCCTGCCGCGCGCAAAAAAGCCCCCGGGCCCTGGAAGGGGCGCGAGGGCTTTTTACGCAAGGTTTTGGTTGCGTGCGGGGCTTTAGGCGACCGAGGGGGCGGCGGCCCGCACGTCCGGGTCCACGTGCTCGTTGAAGATCGCGAAATTTTTGATGAACCGCGACACGAGTTCTGAGGCTTTCGCGTCATAGGCGGCCGGGTCGGCCCAGGTGCTGCGCGGGTCGAGCAGGGCGGTATCAACGCCTGGAACCGTAACCGGGACTTTAAAGCCGAAATTGGCGTCCGTCCGCATTTCGGTTTTGGCAAGCGATCCGTCGATCGCGGCATTAAGGAGCGCGCGGGTGGCTTTGATCGGCATGCGCGTGCCTGTGCCAAATGCGCCGCCGGTCCATCCGGTGTTGACCAGCCAGCAATCGACGCCGTGGCGCAAGATCAGCTCCCGCAGCAAATCGCCGTATTCGGTGGGGTGGCGCGGCATAAACGGAGCGCCGAAACAGGTGGAGAAGGTCGCCTTGGGCTCGTTGCCAAGGCCTTTCTCCGTGCCGCCGACCTTTGCGGTGTAGCCCGACAAGAAGTGGTACATGGCTTGGTCGGGCGTTAATTTGGCGATCGGGGGCATGATGCCGAAGGCGTCTGCCGTCAGCATAATGATATTTTTCGGATGTCCGGCCTTGCCGGTCTCACTCGCATTGTCGATGAACGATAGCGGATAGGCGCCGCGCGAGTTTTCCGCAAGGGAATTATCGTCAAGGTTCAGCTCCCGCGTGTCCGGGTCCATGACGACATTTTCGAGCACGGTGCCGAACCGTTTGGTGGTTGCAAAGATCTGCGGTTCGGCTTCAGCCGACAAGCGGATCATTTTCGCATAGCAACCACCCTCGAAGTTGAAGACGCCGGTGTCAGACCAGCCATGCTCGTCATCGCCGATCAACTGGCGGTGCGGGTCTGCCGAGAGGGTTGTTTTGCCGGTGCCACTGAGACCGAAAAAGACGGCCGGGTCGCCCTCAGCCCCCACATTGACCGAACAATGCATTGGCATGACCTTCTTGCTCGGAAGCAGGAAGTTCAGCATCGTGAACACCGATTTTTTGATCTCACCGGCATATTCCGTACCGCCGATCAAAACGATCCGGCGGCTGAAATCGCACGCAATCACCGTCTCGCAGCGGCTGCCATGGCGCCCGCAATCTGCCTTGAAGCCCGGCAAATCGATGATCGTGAATTGGGGTTCGAAGCCCTCAAGATCCCCGCGCCCTGCCTCGATCAAGAGGTGCTGGATAAACAGCGCATGCCACGCGAACTCGGTGATCACGCGGGTGGGCAAGCGGTGCTCGGGATCAGCGCCCCCGAAGAGGTCCTGCACGAAGACGTCCTTGCCCTTGGCATAGTCGAGCATGTCGGCGAGCAGCGCATCGAAGGCCTGGGGGGACATGGATTTGTTGTTGTCCCACCAAACGCTGTCGGCCGTGAGGCTGTCTTTGACAATAAATTTGTCGCTGGCTGACCGGCCCGTATGCTCGCCGGTGGATACAACCAAAGGCCCATCTTTGGCGACCTTGCCCTCACCACGGGAAACAGCGGCTTCAAACAAGCTGGAGGCAGTGAAATTCCAATGTTCAACGGCCAGATCTTTGAACCCAGGCAAACCCTCGCCCAATGTTTCAAGTCCAAAGCGGCTCTTTACAGGTCCCGTGTAACGCAACTGTGCCTCCTTCGTCCCGCACCGACATCGCAAGTCTGGAAAGATACTTGATCCCCACGTCAGGCCTTATGAGCAAACATGATGCCATCGCGATGAAAAGGGTCACCTTGCCGCGCAGCGAGTTCGCTTGGCCTCGCACGGCGGTTTCATCGGTCTGCCACATCTTTGCGCATTCGCCCGCGATGTTTTGACCGCTGGCGCGCGTGAGGGCAAGCGGCACGGGCAGGCGCCTGAATCGGAACGCAAATCTCCGATGGGCGGTTGGGCGTGCCAGGGCTTAGTTTTGACAAGCAGCGCGGAATACAGAGATAACGGAGGCGGGAGACGGTGCGATGGCGCGCGCGCTCCTATGGCGAGACGGGCTGCGGCAGAACGAGCTGAGGCAAAACGGGCTGGGCGAGCATGGCGACAATCGCGTTGGTGGATGACGACAGCAACATTCTGACCTCGGTCAGCATGGCACTCGAAGGCGAGGGGTATCAGGTCCGCACCTATGCCGATGGGCTTGCGGCGCTGACCGGGCTGAAGCAAAGCCCGCCCGACCTGGCGGTATTCGATATCAAGATGCCGCGCATGGACGGCATGGAGCTGATGCGCAAAATCCGCGAGACCCATAAGTTCCCCGTCATTTTTCTCACCTCCAAGGACGATGAAATCGACGAGATTTTGGGCCTCAGCCTCGGCGCTGACGATTACATCACCAAACCGTTCTCCCAACGCTTGCTGATGGAGCGCATCAAGGCGGTGTTGCGCCGGTCC
>JBCDJA010000075.1:0-8972 GCA_038748465.1 Pseudomonadota bacterium | reverse complement strand
TCGAAGGGGACGTTATCGCCCTTTGCATCCTGCACATGTTTGACCCCCATCACCACGCAATCAGTGGGTGTTCCGGATAGGGAGAACCGCTTGGAGTGTTTTTTACCCGCCGCATCCCGGTCACCGTGTTGGCGCAGCCGCACAGGCTGATGGAGCGTTAGGGAATGGGACGCGCCGCTTTGTTCCGTCTCGGGCGCAACCGTCCACACGTCGTCTGATAAGCTTGCCGCAATGGCCTCAAGCACCGGTAAGCCCGGCGCGTTGATGCCATCGTCATTGGTGACTAAAATCCGCATTAAAGGCCTCCCGCCGGCGGCTCGATGGCCTCGAGCCCACCCATATAAGGTCGAAGCGCATCGGGGATCGCGACGGTACCATCTGCTTCTTGATACTGCTCCAAGATTGCCACAAGCGCCCGGCCGACCGCGACCCCGGACCCGTTCAAGGTATGGACAAACCGGGTTCCTTTTTCACCGTCCGGGCGAAACCGGGCATTCATGCGACGTGCTTGAAAATCACCGCAGACAGAGCAACTGGAAATCTCGCGATAGGCGCCCTGGCCCGCAAGCCAGACTTCAAGATCGTAGGTGCGCCGCGCTGAAAATCCGATGTCGCCGGTGCACAAATCCACCACGCGATAGGCAAGCCCGAGACGGCGCAGCACCTCCTCCGCACACCCCGTCATCCGCTCCAGCTCCTCGTCCGCATCGTCTGGATGCACAATACTAACGAGCTCGACTTTCGGGAATTGGTGCAGCCGAATGAGCCCGCGGGTGTCCCGCCCAGCCGAGCCGGCCTCGCGCCGGAAGCATGGCGTAAAGGCTGTCACCCGGATCGGCAAGGCGCTTGCTTCAAGGATCTGCTCACGGACCAGATTGGTGAGTGGCACCTCAGCCGTCGGGACCAGCCAGTGCTCCTCACCGGCAGCAAATTGATCCTCACGAAACTTTGGCAACTGCCCGGTGCCATACATGGCCGGCTCGCGCACCAGAAGCGGCGGCGAGACCTCCGTATAGCCGAATTCCGTGGTATGCATATCAAGCATGAACTGGGCAAGGGCGCGTTCAAGGCGCGCTAAGGCACCGCGCAGGACGGCAAAACGCGCGCCGGACATGCGCGCAGCTGCATCGAAATCAAGCAGGCCGAGTCCCTCACCAATATCGAAATGCTCTTTTTGCGGAAAATTCCGTTCCTGAGGCTCGCCGATCCGGCGGCGCTCGACATTTTGGCTCTCGTCTTGCCCATCGGGTGTCGCGGTATGGGGCAGGTTTGGGATCTCAAGCAGGGCGTTTTCAAGCTCAGCTTCGATGCGCCGCGCCTCGTCTTCGCCGTCTTGAATTTCCTGCTTCAGCCGGCTGACAGTCTCGATCATGGTGCGCGCCAGCGCGTCATCGCCAGAGCCTTTCGCCTGGCCGATCTTCTTCGACGCCTCGTTCCGCGCCTCTTGTTTGGCTTGCAAATCCGTCAGCACAGCGCGCCGGCTTTCATCGAGCGCCAAAAGCGGGACCGAGCGCGGCTCCAATCCCCTGCGCGCCAGGCCCGCGTCGAAGTCTGCCGGATTTTCCCGAATGAGTTTTATGTCAAACATGTCCGCCTACGGCCCGTTTCGCGCCCACCCGCAGCGGCGACGAGCGTGAGGTATAGGGGAGTTTTCCGTTTCTAAGCAAGCCTAAGGCGGCTTTCGGGCCCCGGAGGCCCGATTGGTCCGGCGCGGGTGAGTCTCAACTGACACACTCGCCCACGCAGGACGCGCGATTGGTTAGGGCCGCCACCGCCCGCGGATGGGCCTCACGCCTCGGCGGCCTCACGCTCGGCAACGCGTTTTTCGTTGAGCGAGACCGTCCAGATCGAGACCTCGTAAAGCAGCAAAATCGGAATACCGAGCCCGATTTGACTAATCGGGTCGGGCGGCGTGAGGAACGCGGCCGCCAAAAACGCCCCGACGATGGCAAAGCGTCTGTTACGCCGCAGGGAGCTGGCCGTAACGAGCCCCGCCCGGCCCATCAAGGTCAGAAGGACAGGCAACTGAAACGAAATCCCAAAGGCGAAAATAAGCGTCATCACAACGCCGAGATATTGATCGACTTTGGGCTGCAAGACGGCCTTCACGCCCTGCTGCCAGTCGGTTTCCTGACCCAGGAAAAAGCCCATCGCCATCGGCAGAACGATAAAATAGAGCAGCAAGGCGCCAATGACGAACAGCACCGGCGTTGCAACGAGGAACGGCAAAAATGCGCCGCGTTCGTTTCGGTAAAGCCCAGGCGCGACGAATTTCCAAATTTGAAACGCCATAATCGGGAAGGCGATAAACAGCCCGCCGAAGATTGCAATCTTCAGGGTCGTGAAGAAATACTCATGGACGGCGGTATATTGATAAAAGAAATTGCCAAGGCAGTCGTCCCGGCCGATGGGCGGGTCTTGGGACGCGCACCGCGCCAGCACCGCATCGGTGAGAGGCTGGGTGAGGATCGCGAAGATTTGCTTTGCGAAGGGAAAGCAAATGGCCGTGGCGATCGCAAAAGCAATCAGCGCCCAAATCAACCGGCTCCGCAACTCGGTCAGGTGCTCGATCAAGGGCGCCTTTGTGGCGTCAATGTCTTCCTGGCTCATGGATGGCGCTTTCTTGATTAGCCTGATGCGAGCGCTTTCTCGCCTGCCGGTTTCTCGGGCTTTGCAGTATCCGGGTCCGTTAAGTCTGGCTCATCAGGCACATCCTCCGTCCCGATCCCATCCATCATGGATCGCTCATAGACGCTCTCATTATAGGGGTCGATCGTAGGGGGGAGGATGGACTTGTTTTCATCGGGAAAGACGTCCCTTCCCTCACTCTCCCCGCCCTCAAGGTCCTTGCCGGCCTCGTTGCCAAGGCCGTCATCCGTGATATCCGGCGGGTCTGCACCGTCGCTCCCGCCCGCCGCAATCATGGGCGCTGGCTTCATGCCCGGCGGTGGTGATTTGGCCGTCCCCGGATCGTTCAGGTCGATATCGGTCATCGATTTGATGTCACGGCGCAGATCGTCGATCTCCGCATCACGGGCCATCTCATCGATCCCTGCACGGAATTCCCGCACCATCTTTTGCGCCTGTTGGGTCCACTGCCCAACGGTGCGCAAAAGACGCGGCAGCTCCTTAGGCCCGACGACGAGGAGCGCCACCGACACCACAATGAACAATTCCCACCAACCAATACCCGGAATCATGAGGGCACGAGACCTTTCTCTCGACCCTGATCGATCAGGAGTTCACCGCTTTGTCTTTTTCGGGCGGCAGAACCTCGCCCTCGACGGTTTTTGCAGCCTCTGCCGGTTGCTCACCGGACGTGGCAGCGGGCGCCGGCTTGGCGCCTTGGTTCTCGATCGAGGTGGGGGCGGGCTCACCGGGCTGGGCCGCGGCTGGCTTGCCGGTCTCATCAAGGTCGTCCTGCATGCCTTTTTTAAAACTCTTGATGCCTTTTGCGACATCGCCCATCAGCTCGGAGATCTTGCCCCGCCCGAAAAGCAGCACCACCAGAACGAGTACGAGAATGATCTGCCAAAACGATGGCATCATGGCTGTTTCTCCTTGCGAGGGCGCGCCGTCCGGGGCCCTCTCACCACACTATTTTTTGTTCACCGAGTTCTGAGTATCGCAGAAGCACGGAAACCGCGCAATCAACAGGCGACCTCCACCAATCTAACAAGATACGTGCCGCCTGGCTTTGGTCAAAGCGAGCCGGTGTCGGGCACCTCTCCAGGCGGCCTTGCAGGCTCACCTTCTGGCGCATTTTCTGCGCCCCCGGGCTTCGTCACCGCATCGCCTTCAGCGTCAAAAAGCGGGGTCGGTGCCAAGGGGCCCTCCCCGACTGGCGGGGTGTCCGCTTGGTTTCGGTCCCCGATCTCGCCGTCTTCCTCGCCAAAAGCTTCGTCACCAAGGTGCTCATCATCCGGCGCCTCATCGCCAGACGCCTCCTCCAGCGCCTCAGGCGGCGGGGGCCGGGCGTCCAACAGGCCAGCGGCCTTAAGATCCTCAAGCCCGGGGAGATCATCCACCGCATTGAGCCCGAAATGGGACAGGAACGTGTCAGTCGTGCCGAATGTAACCGGCCGTCCCGGCGCCTCGCGGCGGCCTGCGATGCGCACCCAGCCCTGCTCCAGCAACACATCGACCGTGCCTTTGGACACCCCAACGCCGCGGATTTCCTCAATCTCGGCGCGGCTGACGGGCTGATGATAGGCGATGATCGCCAGGGTCTCGAGCGCGGCACGCGACAGCCGTCGCTCCACCTCGCGTTCGCGCTCAAAGAGAGCGGCCAAATCAGGCGCGGTCCGAAACGCCCAGCCCCCGGCGGCCTGCACCAACACCACGCCCCGCCCCTCATAAAGCTGCGCGAGGTCTGCCAACAGGGCAGACAGGTCCTTAAGCCCGGGGAGCCGGTCTTCCAACATCGCCTCGGTTAAGGGGTCGGGCGAGGCAAACAGCACAGCCTCGACCTGGCGCATCTGGCTTGCCCGATCGAGCGCCGCCTCCATGGAGGCTGGAAGGTCTTGGGCGGGCTCACCCCCAGCCAAGTCGTTCCCGCTCAGCCCGCCCTCTGGCAGCTCGCCCTCAGCCTTTTCAGGCGCTGGCTCATCCGCTTCGTTGTGTAGGACATCAATCATGGGAGGTCTCCGTTTGGCCTGCCGCTCGCCTCTGACGGACGGCCCTCAAGGCGCCTCACATAAAGCGCATCAAAGGGGCGCAGCTGGCGCATTTGCAGGCGGCCCTCTTTGACCAATTGGAGCCCGGCGGAAAAGCTGCTCGCATAGCCGGAGCGTTTGAAACCGAGGGCACGTTCCCAATCGATGCGCTCGTCCGCCTCGCCCCTTAACTCCTCGGGCCAAAACCCCTCTCGCTCCAAGACCTGGCGCAGATCCGACCAAGCGCCGAGGGTGCCCAAGGCGGCCTCGAACTGCGAACGGGCGGTCTCGATGGTGACAACCGGAGGCCGGCTCGGACGATAGGCTTTGCGTTCGGTTTTGGTTCGTTGCCGGGCATAGGCGCGCAGCAACTCATAAAGGCTCGCCTCGTAGCGTACCTTATCCACGAGGCGCACCGGCTCCGGCGCGCCCCGCCGGAATACGGACTGGCCGAGACGGTCAAGGCCCATCAGCTTGTCCGCCGCCTCCCGCATCGCCTCCAGGCGCTTGAGGCGAAACGCCAGATAGGCCGCCATTTCTTCAGGATCGCTTTCCTCCTCGGGCTGCTCGGAAACCGGCAGCAAAAGCCGCGATTTGAGGAAGGCAAGCCACGCCGCCATGACGAGATAATCCGCGGCAAGCTCCAGATTATGCCGCCGCGCCCGGGCCACGAAACCGAGATATTGCTCGGCGAGATCAAGGACGGAGATCTTTAAAAGGTCGACCTTTTGGGTGCGCGCAAGGCGCAACAACACATCGAGGGGGCCTTCATAGCCGTCGATGTCAACGATTAAGGCCTCCTCAGCCGACACATCGTCTGGCAAAGCATCGTCCGGCAAGGCAGCCGCTGGCGGGGCGTCGGCTGGCAGGGCGGGCGAGCCCTCGGCAGTCGGGGTGTCATCGGTCATGCGCTGTTCCCTTCACCCGGCACCTCGCGGCGCATCGAGCGCGGCAAGGAGCTGATCGGCCACGCCGCGAGGGTCGCTTGCGAGGGGGCCCGCAAGGGTTTCGATCCAGCGATCGACGCGCCGGGCCCGCTTTGCCGCCGTGCCAGAAAGCACCGTGACGCCCTTGGCGACCGCCAGCATTTCGTCCGGCTCGCCATTGCAATGAAGCACGACATCGCAGCCGGCCGCCAGCGCCTCGGAAGCACGTCGCTCAAACGGCCCGTCGAGCGCCTTCATGGACAAATCATCCGTCATCAGCAGCCCGTCGAACTGCAGCCCGCTTGGCGCGGGCCCGCGGATGGTGGACGCGATCCCCGCAGGCGAGAGCGTCAACGGACGATCCGGATCGATCGCATCGTAGACGATGTGGGCTGTCATCCCGAGGGGCATGTCGGAAAACGCTTGAAACGGGCGAAAATCGTGGGCCTCGAGTTCGGGAAGGCTCGCCCCGACCCGCGGCAACGCCAGATGACTGTCCTGCAAGGCCCGCCCATGGCCCGGAAGGTGCTTGATGACGGGCAGGACACCGCCGGCAATTAATCCCTCAACGGAGCGCCTTGCCAGGGGGATGACGGCATCCGGGGTTGTTCCATAAGCGCGGTCACCGATGATCGGGTCGGCGTCTGACTGGGGCAGATCGAGCACCGGAAGACAGTCCACGGTAAGTCCGAGCTCGGCCAAATCGAGGGCGATGGCGCGCGCGTTTTCAAAGGCGGCGACCTCGCCCATTCCTGGCGACATCGCCTCCAGCTTGCCGAAATGAGACGCCGGGGGAGCCTCGGGGCTGATCGGCGATTTGAGCCGTTGCACCCGCCCGCCTTCCTGGTCGATCAGGATGGCGAGCGCGTCCCGGCCCGCAAGGGACCGCAACTCAGCTGTCAGGCGGCGCACCTGATCGCGCGATGCAATGTTCCGTGCAAAAAGGATATATCCCCAAGGATCAGCATCACGGAAGAACGCCCGCTCCCAAGCGGTGATCTCCGTGCCGGCAAGCCCATAAATGACCGCCTGTTGGCTCACGCCGCGCACTCCCTTTCAAAGGTCTGTTCTATTGGTCTTAGCGCGATTCCGCCATCCCGCCTCACGCGCACTGCCAACGAAAAAGGGCGGCCGAAGCCGCCCCCCAAATCTCGGTCCTCTGCAAGCCAGCCTATGGCTTGCGCACGAAGCAGTCCTGATTGCGCGTCTTCAGGGCTGCACACGTCTTATCGGCGGCCGCCCGTGTGTCGAATGGACCGATAAGGAGACGGTGATAAGTGCCCCGATCGGCAATCCGCTTAACCTCAATGTCCGGGCGCAGACCACCGACGACGGATCCATGCCGATCGCTTACGGTGTCCCACAGCGCCGCGGTTTGTTCGGCATCCCGGAAGGAGGCAAGCTGAAGAACAAACGCCCCTTCCCGCGCCCCGCGCCCGGCGGCTGCCGGCTTAGGGGTCGGCTTGGCCGCCACTTTGTCAGGCCCAGCGCCGGACGGCGTTGCCGTGCCCGGCGGGTCCGGAATAACAGCCTGCGGAGGGTTCGTTGCTTTCGGCGCGGCAGCAATCTGCTGTGCCCCGCTCTTCACAGCCTCAGCCGCCTGCCGCACAGCATCACCCGCATCGCTGGCGATCCCCTCGACATCGACCGCCGACTGACCCTCACCAAGGGTTCCATCGGGTTGAGAATCGATTGGGCCGCCGCGACCACCCTCAGCCTCTGCCGCCGCAATGACATCGCTTGCCGGATCTTGCGCTGGGTCACCGGTTAAGGCTCGCAGGTCATCTGGCTCATTGGTGATCACGTCCTCGACCCCGGACGGGGGACGCTCTTCGATGAGGCTGTTAATTGCTGCTTCCGAATTCGGGATTTGAGGCTGGGCATCGTCAGACGGCTGCCCAGTCAACGGTCCGGCATCGGCGGTAATGATCGGCGGTTCGTTGCCAGAACGGACGCCCTGCTGATACGCGATCCAAATCACGACGGCGAAGGCGACAAAGATAACCATGACAAGGGCGAGGAGCGCGCGGCCGCGCCCGCTGTCTTGTTCCATGGTCGCATCGAAGGTCATGGGGTCATCCGGCGGCGGACCGTAGCTTCCGTGATCATAATCAGTGTTCTGCACAGCCATCATCGCTCCTGGTAAGAGATTACAGCCCGGCCGATTTTCCGTAACGGGGCACACGGACTGCAAGCGAATCGGTTTCCATCCACACGTAGTATACGCAAAAACCAATCCGCGCCAATCGGGTCTAAGGGGCACGCAGCCTCAAGGCTCGGTGGTAACGCTGGTCCAGCGTTCAACCGGCCGGTCAAAGCACCGGACCATGCCGAGCACCCCACGCCGCCCCTCGACCCGCGAGTGGTGCGTTACGCCTCCCCGCGCCGTTTGAAAACCATAAGTGCTGTGCTTTTTTTGTGGCCAGATGCGGCGCTGATTTAAGGCAGGGCGCGCTCGGCCTCGTCTTGCGAGAGTGCAGGGTTTCGCGCCGTTCTGGAAGATGCTTTTTTGTCGCCTTTTCATAGACTTATCAGGGGCTCTGGCCGCGCGGTGCGGCGCTGTCGGGCTCAGAAATCGACCGAAAGGTCAAAGAGCCGCCGGTGCTCGTTGATGGCAAACCGGTCAGTCATGCCGGCGATGTAATCGCACACAACATGCGCGGTTGCGGGGGTGGCCGAGCCGGTGGTCCGCGCTTGCCATTCGGTCGGTAGAATTTGCGGTTCGCTGAGAAACAACCCAAAGAGGTCCCGGACGATCCGCCGTGCTTTGCTGGTGGAGCGATTGACCCGGTAGTGGCGGTACATATTGGTCCAAAGGAAGTCTTTGAGCGCCCGGCAATCGGCGGCCATGGCGGGGGAGAACCCGACCACCAGGCCCGGCTGGGCATGGACATCGGCCTGGGTGGTAAGGCCGCGGGCGGCGATCTCGGCCCGGGTTTGGCTTACCACATCGCGGATCATCTGCCCGATCAGGCGCCGCACGGCCTCGTGGATCAGGCGCGTCGGTTCCAATCCGGGATAGGTGTCCAACAGATCGCGAAAGGTGGGGCCTACAAGCGGCACAGCCATCAGGCTATCGACCGTGAACAGACCCGCACGCAACCCATCGTCGATATCGTGGTTGTTGTAGGCAATATCATCGGAGATGGCGGCCAATTGCGCTTCGAGTGTCGGCGGAGCGGCGGGTTTGAGATCGTGCCGGGCCAAATAGAGGCGGATTTGCGCCGGCAACTGGTCAATGGGATCTCCGGCCCGTAGGAGCGGCCCGTTGTGCTTCAAAATCCCCTCAAGGGTTTCCCAGGTGAGGTTGAGCCCATCGAAGGCCGCATAGCGGCGCTCCAGCTCGGTCACAAGTCGCAAGGTCTGCTCGTTATGGTCAAAGCCGCCGAAG
>JBCDJA010000074.1:0-8975 GCA_038748465.1 Pseudomonadota bacterium | reverse complement strand
TTCCATGACTGGATGGGCAAGAACTGGTGCCTTTTCTTCACACACCCCAAGGACTTTACGCCGGTCTGCACCACGGAACTTGGCTATATGGCTGGATTGTCTGAGGAATTTGGGAAACGAAACACAAAGATTATCGGTCTCAGCGTCGATCCGGTCGAGTCCCACAAGAAATGGAAAGACGACATCAAGGACTTCTCCGGCAACGCGGTGACCTATCCCATGATCGGCGATCCGGACCTCAAAGTGGCAAAGCTCTATGACATGCTGCCGGCCGAGGCGGGCGATACGTCTGAGGGGCGCACGCCGGCCGACAACGCGACGGTACGGTCCGTCTTCGTCATCGGCCCCGACAAAAAGATCAAAATGTCGATGACCTACCCGATGACAACCGGGCGGAATTTCGACGAGGTTTTGCGGGTCATCGACTCCATGCAGCTTACCGCCGCTCACAAAGTGGCAACGCCGGTGCAGTGGAAGCCGGGCGATGATGTGATCATCACCCCTGCCGTCTCCGATGAGGAGGCGAAAGCGAAATTTCCCGGCGGTTGGGAGCAACCAAAGCCCTATATCCGAGTAACGAAACAGCCCGGCTAGCCTCGTCAGTATGGAAACCACCCATCTCGGCAAACCGGTAGACGGGGCGGCCTCGCCCGATGAGGCCGTCCTTGATTGCGTGCCTAACCCGCACCCGGACGATCGCTATGTCACGCGGTTTGTCTGCCCGGAATTTACATCCATTTGTCCGGTCACGGGCCAACCCGATTTTGCCCATCTCGTCATCGATACGGTGCCTGCAGAGCACCTTGTCGAGAGCAAATCACTGAAGATATTTTTAGGCTCCTTCCGCAATCACGGCGCCTTCCATGAAGACTGCACCGTCCTGATTGCAAAGCGCCTGGTGGCGGCCGCAAAGCCTCATTGGCTCCGCATTGCAGGCTATTGGTACCCGCGCGGAGGAATTCCCATCGACGTCTTCTACCAAACGGGCGATCCGCCCTCGGGCATTTGGCTGCCCGATCCCGGGGTTGCGCCCTATCGCGGGCGCGGCTGAGGCCAGGGCGCGGCTGAAAAAAGGGTCATGCGGCCCTATACCCCCGTCGGCCTCGGCTTATTCGTTGAGGGATAAGTCGGGCGTCCAGGCGCGCACTTTTTCATCGAGGCTGGGGCGCGCGCGTTCTATCGGCTGGCTCGTTGCGGTACCGATATACACAAAACCGGCAATCTGCTCGGGATCCTTTACGCCGAGGGCGCGATGAATCCGGGGGCTATAGGCGTACCACTCGGTCAGCCATTGGGCCGCAAAGCCAGCTGCAGAGCAGGCCGTAAGGAGCGTTTGGCACACAGCGCCAGCGGACAAATGCTGCTCCCAAACCGGCACCTTGTGGCCCACATCCGGCGCGGAGATCACGGTTACGACCGTTGGCGCGCGCAAGAACCGGCTTTTCTCAAATTGGACGCGCTCAGCGTCCTGGGCGGCAAGCGGATCATGCTCGGCGAAGGCCACTTGCAGTGCATCGCCAAGGGCGGACCGGGCGCTGCCCTCGATCAGGACAAAGCGCCAGGGCGCGATCTTGCCGTGGTCAGGCACGCGCATCGCGAGCCGCAAAAGCCCGGCCAGCGTTTGCGGATCGGGGCCAGGCTCGCCCATATCTTTCGCGACCGTGGAACGCCGCCCAGCAAGCAAGGCCAGGGTCTCGCTTGACGGGTGGGTGGCAGCAAGGGCGTCGCGAAGGGCGGGGGCCGGCGGAAAATCTGGGGGCATGGAAGGCTCCGGCAGGAGAGGGCGGGGGCTTGATCGCGGGGCGAGGTCCGTCACACCGCGCCCGATTGGGGCTGGCCAAGGTCGGCGAACGACGCCATGGTCTGTCACAGTTTCAACACGTAACGCGTGTGCAGCACAGGGCAATTGCAATGGCAAGCCATCCACTTAGCTCCCGCAAGGGCACAGATCTCGCGTTGCTCGACCCGCTATGGTCGACCATTCGAGAGCGCGCTGAGACCATCACTGGCGATGAACGCGCGATTGCCAGCTTCGTCACCGATGCGATTTTGCGCCATGACCGGCTTGAGGCGGCCCTTGCCCACCTGCTCTCACAAAAGCTTGGCAATGGGCTTGTGGGCCCGCTCGCGCTTCGGGATTTAGCCACCGAGGCCCTGAACGGCGATACGCGCATCGGCCAAGCCATGCGGGCCGACCTTATGGCCATTGTGGACCGGGACCCGGCGACGGAGGACCCGCTTGAAGCGTTCTTGTTCCTCAAGGGCTTTCACGGGCTCCAAAGCCATCGGATCGCCCATTGGCTCTGGACGTCAGGGCGAGGCTTTGAGGCCCGATACATTCAATCCCGCGTTTCAGAAGTGTTTGGGGTCGATATCCATCCCGCAGCCCCGATCGGTCGGGGCGTCCTCATCGACCACGCAAGTTCCGTGGTCATCGGGGAAACCGCTGTGATCGAAGATGATGTGTCGCTGTTGCACGGGGTGACGCTTGGGGGAACCGGTAAGGAGCGCGGTGATCGGCACCCCAAAATCCGTCAAGGCGTGTTGATCGGCGCCGGCGCGAAAATCTTGGGCAACATCGAGGTCGGCAAGTGTTCGCGCGTGGCCTCTGGCAGTGTCGTGCTAAAGGATGTGCCCCCCTTCAAGACGGTGGCAGGCGTGCCGGCGGTTATTGTCGGCGAGAGCGGGTGTGGTCAGCCGAGCCGGGCCATGGACCAAACCCTGACAGGGCCGGTGCGTTCTGGGGCTGAAGAAAAGCGGTCCAAAACCCGCCCTGACGAAGACACGGACGGCGCCTGACTATTCGGCCATCAGAAAACGCCCCTTAGCTTCGGCATAGTGTTGCGGGTCATCTGCCCACGGCGGATGCAACCTTGTTTCAAGCTTGACATAACCACCACTCTGCTATCGGGGCGCGAACGCGCATCAGATGCCGAACAAATCTGCAAACCCATAGGCATGCCGCCTCGAATCGCGGCACTGTTTCCAGAACCCTGTGTGATTGTCTGATTTTTTTCACTTGTCAGCGCGTTAGGACTTGAGAACCGGCGTCGCGATATAGTCTGTAAGAACAGCGGGGGCTTTCTGCCAGGCCGCAACAAAACTCAGGTACAGGAGTACGCCTGGTGACGGCTGACGAAATCAGACGGTTGCAGGACTATCTGCGGAAAACATTCCGACTGGATACGATCGAAATCCACGCGCGGAAAAACAAAGACGATTCGGTTGAGGTGACCATCGGCGGCGATTTTATCGGCGTCATCTTCAAAGACGAGGAGGACGGCGAGACCTCCTATGCGTTCCAAATGGCAATCCTCGATTTTGATCTCGAATAGGATCTAACCCGCCCATGGTGCAGGTGGCAGGCGACGGCGATCATGCGGACCTGGAGGTAAAACCGCCCTGGGCCGGGCCGGGTTTGGTGCTTGCCGGCTTGGTCCTCACGGCCCTCCTCGCCGCGGTCTCTGCCACCCTCTTCAAACTGCCGCTCCAGCAAGCCTGGCCGTTAAGCGTGCTGGCGAGTTTGGCCTTGGCGGCGGCGGTGTTTTTGGCGGCTGGCCGGTCCTCTGCCCGGCTTCTTGTCTTTGTCGCGATCCCTTTGACGGCGCACGCTTTTGGCCTGATCGGCCTCATGGTCTTGGGTAGCGGGCCGCTGTTCTCTCTGGCGTTGTTTGGGCCAGTGCTGATCGGCTACGTGTCCGGCGTTTGCGGCCTCTTTGCAACGCTCGTCCTGGACCAGCTCGGCCGCGGGCAAAGCCCCGCCCGCTCGGTTGCCACCGCCTTTCAGGAAGGGGCGACGGGGCTGTCGGTGGCCTTTGCCTCACCGATACTGTTGATCGGCCTTTTGACGCTTCTCGACCGCGGGTATTTCGGGCCTTGGCTCTACACAGCGTGTGGATTGCTTGGGGGGACGGCGGCGCTTTTCGGCTGCGCTGGGCTCTTGGGTGCCCTTGCCCGGCCAACCGACGAATCGCGCATTGGGATCCGCCGGCTACTGTTTCAAATTCGTGAGCGGAGCGATGGTTTGGCGCTTTGGCTTGTTCCCGGGCGCGCCTTGGGCTCGCTTCTTCTCCTTGTGCTTGCGGGCGGGGTTGGGTTTTTGGCCAGTCTGCCCGGAGGCAGCACGGTGCTGCTCAGTCTGCCACTCATCGTCAGTGCGGCGTTCCTGTCAGCGCTCTTTGTGATGATGCTCTGTCGGTCTTGGCGGGTGGGCCTTGCCTATTTCATTGGTTTGATGCTCGTGCTGACGGTGTTTAACGCTGTTGCGGGCGGCTTCGGGGCGCCGGGTCGTGCCGCCTCCGGCCTCATCGCGCCGGCGGTTTTGCTGGCGCTGTCCTTGACCACCAGTGCGTGCGAGCTTTTTTACCGCCGCTTCGTGACCGTTCGCGCGACCCGGGCAATGACATTCGAAGCGCTGCGGCGGACCTTCTATGAGCGCGGCGCGATCGTTATGTCTGCCTTCGGGTTGATGATCATCGTCGCCTTGCCGGCGTTGGGCGGTGGCAGCGGCACCGTGTCGGCGGTTGGGATTGCCGCAACCGTGATGGCGCTGCTTGGCGCGGTCATGACGTTGTTTGTCTTGCCGGGGCTATTGTTGGCCGTCGATATGACCTTCCCCGAGCTTCGGTCCGTCCGCGTCGGTCCGGAGAAGACCTCTCAAACCGATGCCGCACCCGGCGGGTCAGTGGCCCCTGAGGCTCCCACCCGCGCGCTTACGTCGCTCCAGCGGTCCAGCAAGGACGAGTGAGCCGCGCCTTGCTTGTGCTTCTGGGCTTTGGTTGTGGCTGTGCGTGACTGGGCCGTGAGTTGCCCAAGGCTCTCTAATTGCCGTCCACCTGGGTGATGCCAACAGGGCCCGGCCTGTGGAAGGACAGGGCAAGGGTGCGAATATTGGTGTCGATTTCGCGCCAGGTTTTGAGGTAGGTGCGCTTGTAGCGATAGCTCAAGATCACGGTGGGCAAGAGCTTAAGATCGCGCCGGCAGCTCGGGCTTTGCACCTGTTCCAGCGGCTTAAAGCAGCGGATCACCACCAACTCGCCGTCAGGCTCGCGAAACGTGAACAGCTCTTCATTGCGATAGCCGGACTCCGGTTGAAACGCATAGCGGGTTAATCCGTGGGGGCCCGGCTCGCCCTTTACGTCTTCCACCTCGCGCATCAACACGCGCTCAAAATGCTCGCTTTCGCTGAAGGGCCCGCGAAACGATTCGAGCTGAAAATGCAGCACGGGCGAGTTTGGCTCGTGGCTTTCAAAGATCTCCCGAAACGCGGCCGAGAACGGCTCTAGTTTCGGCATCAGGGCATAGAGCGCCACATTCTCGCGCACGCCGCCGCGCCGCGCGCGGGGAAATTGGGTGTAGTTTTCCGGAATTACGAAACGCTCTTCGCCGATCGATAAATCCACCGGGGCGCTGCTTGCCGAGGCCTGGGGCTTGTTGCCCCTGATTTCCGAGATCGTCGGGCCGAAATAGTAATAAAGGACCCCGACCGACAAGATCAGTGTCACGACAATTATGTTGAAGGCCGTGCGCCAGCCGGTTTCGGTTTTCGCCTGATCATCGAAAATTCCGCTCATCATCGTCCTCGGGATCGCTTGGCCCCTGATCGCTTGGCCCCTGATCGCTCAGCCCCGCATCGCTGGGCCCAGGGCCATCTCGGCCCTGCGCTCAAGGCACGCACCTACGCAAGGGGGTGCCGTTGGGGCACGGTCTCGTTCGCTCGGGGCCAGACTAAGGCCGGATCATGACCAGCGGCTTACTGCGCCGTCCAGCCACCATCGATCGACAGGCTCGTGCCGGTGATCGTCTTTGCCGCTTCGCTGCACAGAAAGACCGTCAGGGCCGCGATGTCCTCGGTTGTGGTGAACTCTTTGTTGGGCTGGGATTTCAAAATCACGTCCCTAATCACCTCATCTTCGGGGATGCCGTGGGTTTTCGCCTGGTCGGCGATCTGTTTTTCCACGAGCGGGGTCAGCACATATCCGGGGCAAATGGTGTTGCAGGTAATTCCGGTTTCTGCGGTCTCGAGGGCCATGACCTTGGTCATACCCACCAGGCCATGCTTTGCGGCGACATAGGCTGATTTGAAAGGGGAGGCGATCAGGCCATGGGCGGAGGCAATATTGACCACGCGGCCCCAGCCGGCGCTCTTCATGGCAGGCAGGGCTTTGCGGCAGGTGTGAAAGGCCGAAGACAAGTTGAGCGCCAAAATCATGTCCCACTTGGCGACCGGAAACTCCTCGAGCTTGGCGACATGCTGAATGCCGGCATTGTTGACGAGAATGTCGGCGCTGCCGTGCTCGGCTATGGCATGGTCGATTAGCGCTTCGCATACCTCCACTTTTGTTAGATCGCCGGTGAAGAGGCTGACCTTGGCCGAGCAGGCCTCGGCCACCCGCGCGCGGACAGGCTCCACCTCTTCCGGCGGCTCATAGCCATTGAGCACAATGTTGCAGCCCTGGGCCGCAAGACCCTCGGCAATGCCAAGGCCGATCCCACTGGTCGATCCGGTAATGACGGCGGTCTTTCCCTGCAGCATGGCGGTGTCCTCTGACTTGGGGGTGGGGAGCCAGCAGACCTCGCATGGCGCTGGCACGAACGGGATATCCCAGGCCGAGCCGCTTGCCCAGATGCCTTGGGTGCGGCGTCGGACCCGCCTTTTTGATGGCCGTGCAAAGGCGCGCCGCCGGGCCTGTGACAGCTCGCACAGTCACTTGGATTGAAACGGCTTTTTGCAAAATCACCTCTTGTGAACGGCGTTCACCTTTTCCAAATATTTCCCGTGCACCATCGCACAAGGACGGTTTTGAGAGGGTTCCATGGATCGGCAACGCATCATCAATGGTCTTGCACTTTTCGCGGCGACGCTTGCCACATTTGCGTATGGAAGCGGGTTTCTGTCCGCCGCGAATGGCTTCTTTGTTGGCCTTCTTATCCTCGCCGTCTATGCCGGCTTGCAATTGGAGCGGTTTGAGGGTGCGCCGCTTCTGAAGACCGCGGTGTCCTTGGTGACGCGGCCTTCAGCCCATCCGCGACCGACCGCCTTTATGGCGTGTCTCATCACGCTTGGGCTCTCTGGCGCGATCATGGCGTCGGCCGTGCTTGTTTGATCGTAGCGGGACCCCCGCCGCCATTGACAGCAAGAGGCCTTGTCGGTACCGACCGACCCAATGGCCTATGTCTTTGCGCTGATCGTTTTTTTGGTTTCCGCCTATAACCGCTGGCGCACCCCGGACGATGAAACCGTGGTGCGCCTGTTTTGGTCAGCAGGCATGATCGCCGCGATCGTGATCGTCGTGAGCGCCGGCATCTTCGATGGCTACTTCGCCGCTCTCCAAACGGTCACAGGACCGTAAGCATGGTCGCAACCAAGGGGTGACGGACGATGTCGACCTCCTTGAGGCGGATGACAGAGATCTCGGGCAGCGGATCGAGCCGGTCGACGATGTCGCGAAACCCTGACATTCCCGGCAGGAGGTCCGATTGGTCAGGGTCCCCTGTGAGCACCATGGTCGCGTTCCAACCGAGCCGCGTAAGCAACATTTTGATCTGCGTATAGGTGCAGTTTTGTGCCTCGTCGATGACAACGAACGCATTGTTGAGGGTCCGGCCGCGCATGTATGCAACGGGCGCGATCTCAATCGTCCCATCACTGAGCAGCGCCTTGAGCTTTTTGGCACCAAGCCGATCATTCAATGCGTCGTAAAGCGGGCGTAGATAGGGGGCCAATTTGTCCTCAAGGTGCCCTGGCAAATAGCCGAGGTTCTCGCCCGCCTCAACGGCGGGGCGGGACAAAATAATCCGCTCAATGCGCCCCTCCTCAAAGGCTTCGACGGCTTTTGCGATGGCAATGTAGGTTTTGCCGGTCCCAGCCGGACCGCAGGCCACGACAAGGTGACGCTCGTCAATTGCGTCCATCAATTGTTGTTGGTTTTCGCTTTGTGGTCTGATTTTTCGAATATAGCGCTGGTCGCGTCGATCAGTATCGAGAGGGTCATATCCAAACGTCTCAGGGAACAACGCCCTAACATTAGACTGTGCTTCCGTTAGGTGACGGGGTTCGCGAACCTTACGGCGCGCGGCGCGTTTTGCCATGAGGGTTTCCTCCATTGAGGGTTGCAAGGCAGGCAGGCAAGCCGAATGACCTTCGGCAAGATGCAAAGCTAGGCAGGTATGGCAAAGAAAATCTAAACGGAGAGGCGGGGGCGGTTCGCAAACAGATTATCTGTGCGAGAATAAACTCGGTGTCGGTGCGACGGTATCGCAGCAAGCGATGACACTCCCAACTGAGCGAATCAACCCGTGTGAGCTAACTATACGACACTCGCTGAGACCTGTCGCGAGGCGAGGCCCGTTTCATAAAAAATTCACGATGCTGACTTTCCCCCTCGATCGGGAAGGGCAGCGGCAAACAGAGGCCCTGTTGGGGGAAGGCGCGAGGTGCCAAAGCATGGGCGCGTGAGCGCGGGGGGTGTCGTCGGGGCCTCCTCTGCAGCGAAGGTGGGGCAAAGACTGCTTCCAAGCAAAAGCGATTTTATTGAATGTTGTCTTAAAGGCCCTCGGCTCGGTATCACTCTGCCGGGTGTCCGTGGGGCCTTACGGCGCAATCCCGCCACGGGGCGCGGTGCTGGCCGAACCGCCACCCATCGGCGAGAGAGAAGAAGACAAGAAGGACCAGTCCATGCCGCTTTACAGCCTTGATGATGTCGCGCCCGAGGTCCCTGAAAACAACCGATATTGGGTGGCGCCCGATGCGCAGGTGATGGGCCGCGTGAAACTGGAGGAAGACGCCAGCGTGTGGTTCGGCGCCGTCTTGCGCGGCGATAACGAGATCATTCACGTTGGCACGCGCTCCAATATTCAGGACAATTCGGTCCTACACACGGACATGGGATGCCCGCTCACAATTGGCGAGGGGGTGACGGTGGGCCACCAGGCCATGCTGCATGGCTGCACGATCGGCGATTACAGCCTGATCG